>NZ_JVLX01000058.1:0-99062 GCF_001070815.1 Streptococcus pseudopneumoniae
TGAGGTTGCAGATAGAACTGACGAAGTCAGTAACATATATATACGGCAAGGCGAAGCTGACGTGGTTTGAAGAGATTTTCGAAGAGTATTACCCTTCTTTCTTGCATTGATTTCTCAGATATGCTACAGTTGTGATAGCGATTACAAAATAAAAGGAGCATACTATGAAAAATCCAGCTTTGTTAGAAGAAATCAAGACCTATAAAGGCAGGGATGAGGTGCCAGAAGACTTTGATATTTTCTGGGATGAGGAAGTGAAAAAAGTTTCAACTCTTCCAGCCTACCAGTTAGAGGAAAGAGATTTCCACATTCCTCAAGTCAAGTGCTGTGAGTTAACATTTGAAGGAACGAATGAGGGAAAGGTTTATGCGCGCGTCGTTCTTCCAAAGACTGAGGAGAAGGTTCCGCTAATCTTCCATTTCCATGGTTATATGGGACGTGGCTGGGACTGGGCCGACATGCTGGCCTATACAGTGTCTGGTTACGGTGTTGTCTCCATGGACGTTCGGGGCCAGTCAGGTTATTCGCAAGACGGTTTGCGTTCTCCTCTAGGAAATACGGTTAAGGGACATATTATTCGTGGGGCTGTGGAAGGTCGGGAGCATCTCTTTTATAAGGATGTTTATTTGGACATTTACCAATTGGTTGAAATTATTGCTAGTCTGCCTCAGGTTGATGAGAAGCGTCTTTCTAGCTATGGTGCCTCACAAGGAGGGGCTCTAGCCTTGGTTGCGGCGGCGCTCAATCCTCAAATTGAGAAAACTGTTGCCATCTATCCTTTCTTGTCAGACTTCAGACGAGTGCTTGAGATTGGCAATACCAGTGAAGCTTATGACGAACTTTTTCGATATTTCAAGTTTCACGATCCCTTCCATGAAACTGAGGAAGACATCATGGCGACCCTTGCTTATATCGATGTGAAAAATCTTGCCCATCGTATCAAGGGTAAGGTTAAGATGATTACGGGCTTGGACGATGATGTTTGCTACCCTATTACCCAGTTTGCGATTTACAATCGTCTGACTTGCGATAAGGCCTATCGTATCATGCCAGAGTATGCTCATGAAACTATGAATGTTTTTGTCAACGACCAAGTCTACAATTGGCTCTGTGGCAGTGAGATTCCTTTTAAGTATGTGAAGTAATGAATGAGAGAGCCCAGTAGCTCTCTTTTTGTACAGAGTCTAGTCAGCAAATATTCTAGTTCATATATACTTTGAAATTCATACTCTTCGAAAATCTCTTCAAACCACGTCAGCTTTATCTGCAATCTCAAAACAGTGTCTTGAGTAGCCTGCGGCTAGCTTCCTAGTTTGCTTTTTGATTTTTATTGAGTATGAGTTTTTTTCTTGACCTTGGTGTAAAACAATTCATTTTGCTATCTAGTTTGGTATAAGCTATTTCAATACATTGGAAAGCGTCTGTGAAATGTGTTATAATTTATAAGAAAATATACAGTTTCGCTACAAATGAACATTTATATATAAGTTTATGTATAAGATAATTTTCTCATTAGGATAATATCTTGTAAAAACTATATTCCTGGAGATACAGTACTTAAGGAGCATTTGTAAAGGAACAAAATAATCTATAGCTATTTTTATTGTAAGAATCAAAGTAGAGAATGTTATGCTAATGGAAACTGTAATATTTTATTTTTTAGAATATACTTGGATAAATTAACTTTGAAAGTTAAAGTGAGGTAATGCATGTTTGTATGTTTAAAGGGTTTAGGGAAATTTCGTAAATCTAAAGCTTATGGTTTGGTTGGTTGTTTGACACTATCAGCGGTGATTGGATTAGCTGCACCAGACTTACCAGTTATTGGTGGTGAAGTCGTTGCTGCTGATGTTATTCAGGGTGGTAACGATATAAAAGATGTGGATGTTCATAGTAAATCTGCAGAAGGTGTTGCTATGACTTACACCACTTATGATAGCGGAACAAGTGGAAAACAAACGGCTTCTGGTAGTGGTGTCTTTGTAGCGCCAAATGTCATGGTGACAGTAGCTCATAATTACTATGATAAAAATCAAGAAGACAAGTCTGCGGTCTTACGTGGTGGAGAGTCTGCTCGTAGTTATGTTGTGATGAACTCAGAAACAGAGAAGAGTAACAAAGTACCCATATCAGGGGTATCCGAGTCTCTTGAAAAAGACTCTATTCACTTGTATAACGGTAAAGACTTTGGTAAAGACTATAGCAACGACTTAGCAGTAGTGGTAACTAAAAAGCCTGTAGAAGCTATGACAGGTGGTGAGGACTCTCCAAGAGAGTTGAGTGATAAAGAGGTTTCTACTGGTGATAAAATCACTATGGTCGGATATCCCAATGATTTTTCTACTCCAAATTTAAGTAAAGAAAATAAAGCTCGATTGAAAGACGGTAAGGCTTATTCAGTCTCAACAACTGTGAGCAGTATCAATAAAGATAATGGTGCAGTCACTTATCATTCCTCAGCTTTAGGAGGTTTTTCAGGTGCTCCTTTGTTTAATGATAAGGGAGAGGTAGTCGGTATCCACCAGCACGGAACAAATACTTCAAACGCTCCTGAGAGTGAGCGTATTGGCGGTGGTACTATCTTTACGGAAAAGCACAGAGCTTGGATTCGTTCTATGATTGATAAATATGGTATAAAGGGTTGGTATATAGATGGTGCAAACCGTTACTACTATGATGAAAATCATATAGCTTTAAAAGATGTAGAGTCTGAGATTGATGGTGCTTTGTATAGTTTTGATGAAAAAGGTCGAGCTACTTTAGTAAAAGGTGAAGAAAAAGGTCGTGTTTTACTTCGAGTGGAAGATACTAAAGGAACTCGCTTGATTTCAGATAAGGTTGTTCAGGAAGGTCCTGTTGGAAGTGGTTTGAATTTTCATTTAAGACAAAATCCAGACTTCAAACAGTTAATAGCAACTTCCCCAACAGCTAAAGTAGTATCCTATAACGGAGTGCCAATTAACAAATTAGCAAGTGATACAAGTTGGTCTGATGAATATGTAAGTAAGTTAGCTTTGGGTGATACAATTATAAGAGCGGTAGTAGATTCGGTAACTCCTCCATCTACGTCTTCTTCGGATTTTGCAAGAACTGAAGTTGGTAAGGTTGATTTGAGTGGTAAATCGAACTTACCTGTGCCTAGTAAAGAGGTATTACAAGCTCCGAATGGTCCAGAAAATTTCTATGCTACAATGCACATTCAAACGCCAGATGGGTCGGGGTCAGGTACTTTAATTGCACCAAATTTGGTATTAACAGTCGCTCATAATTTCTTAACAGTTAAAGGTTCTGAAGTAATTACTAAATCTGGTCGCACCAATACGGTGTATAAAGCAACCGTACCGAATGGGTTATCTGTGAATTTTTCAGATGATGATATTGTTTATTGGAATAAGAAAGATTCAGTATTTGGATTTAAAAATGACTTAGCTTTGGTTCGGTTAAAAGAAGCAGTAAAAGAAGTAACTCCTGTAGAGGTTGTAAAACAATCTTCAAAAGTTGTAGAGGGGAATTCAGTTTCGGTCTATGGTTTTCCAGATAACAAGCTAAGTCCAGTTTTAGATAGCAAAGTAGTAGGAACTACAGACTTCGGTTCTGGAATAGAGGGAATTAGCTATGGAGGTACGAAACCTGGAGCGTCTGGTGGTGGTCTTTATAATGATAAAGGTGCTTTAATTGGAGTTCACCAAAATGGTGTTGTAGGAAGCCGCAGTGGTGGTTTAGTCTTATCAAAAGAGCAGCTGGATTGGGTTCGTTCTTATATTGAGGGTCAACCAAAAGATCCTGTCTATGTGGAAGATAAAGAAGTGGAACCTTCTAAGAAGGATTCGGATAAGGATTTAGCTGGGAAATTAGATCCAAAAAAAGATAGTGGAAAAGAAGATTCTGGTATTTTAGGTACATCTGGTGACTTTGCAGCTCCTACAGTAGATAAGCCAGACTTCACAGGCGGAGTGAATGGAAGCGAATCTCTTGTTACAGAAGTTCCAGAGTATAGCGGTGTTCTATCCACATTAGGAGACTTTCCAGCTCCTACAGTAGCTAAGCCAGAGTTTAGAGGCGGGGTCAATGGAGCAGATGCTGAGGTTCATCACATTTCAGACTTCACAGGCGGAGTGAATGGAGGCGACTCACTTGTTACAGAAGTTCCAGAGTATAGTGGTGTTATATCTACATTAGGTGATTCTCCAGCTCCTACAGTAGCTAAGCCAGAGTATAGAGGTGGCGTGAATGGAGGTGAATCTCCGATACTAGAAATCCCAGAGTATAAGGGTTCATTAGCAATAGCAGAAGAATCGGCCCCAAAAGTTGAAAAACAGAGCTTCACAGGCGGAGTGAATGGAGGCGACTCACTTGTTACAGAAGTTCCAGAGTATAGCGGTGTTCTATCTACATTAGGAGATTCTCCAGCTCCTACAGTAGCTAAGCCAGAGTATATGGGTGATACATTATCAAGCTCAGGAGAAGAATTGGCTCCAACAGTTGAACAGTATGCCTTTACAGGCGGAGTGAACGGAGACGAATCACTTGTTACAGAAGTTCCAGAGTA
Source organism: Streptococcus pseudopneumoniae (assembly GCF_001070815.1). Classification (GTDB taxonomy): domain Bacteria; phylum Bacillota; class Bacilli; order Lactobacillales; family Streptococcaceae; genus Streptococcus; species Streptococcus pseudopneumoniae_P. The sequence goes on from NZ_JVLX01000058.1 coordinate 4,550, forward strand.
CAGCGGTGTTCTATCCACATTAGGAGATTCTCCAGCCCCTACAGTAGCTAAGCCAGATTTTAGAGGTGGCGTGAATGGTGCGGAGACAGCAGTTCATGAAATCCCTAGGTACAAAGTTGGTACGAATGTAGCCGATGTAGCTGTACATGAATTTGCAGAATATAAGGGAGCAGATTCTCCTGTAACTCTTGCTCAGCAGATACTTCCTGGTACAGGGGAGAAGGAGAATGTAGTCCTTACCTCCCTAGGACTAATAGGTTTCTTCCTTGGATTGTTTGCAATGGGGAAAAAGAGAGAAGAATAAGAGAATAATTTTAATCATTTGGCTTTGTAAAAATAGAAAGAGGTAATGGGAATAAAATAACCTTACCTCTTTTTAAATTAGTCACATTGTTGAAAGTTATATGCATCGTAAAAAAATTTTACAAAATTTTTAAAATGAAGCGTATGTACACCAGTTTTATATGAATTACCATCAATGATAAAATCATCTACTAGTGAATCCAAATTATCTAACCGTATAATTCTATGTTGCATTTTAAATCTATTTTTTAATGAATACGTAGGAAAAATAATTTTGAAATTTTCAAATTCTAAATTGGAATTGATTTCACATAATACGAAATACTCAAATAGTGCAGCTTGGAATGTTTGGATGATAAAGCAATCATAACCTTTTTTTCCTGTGTCTACACAAACAAGAAAATTTTTAAATCGAAATTTATTTTCAGAAGAGAATACTAATGGGCAATCAGAATGAAAAATTTTTTCATTTTTTCTACTTTTTTGCTTTAATTTTTCAAATTTAAGTACATTAGTCAAATTTTCAATATTATCAATCTTTTCAAGTTGGTCATCTATTGAATAAATTAATTTCACACTTTTCAATTTTGTGTTTTGATTTATAGTAAATTGAAGATTACCTATTTCTGAGAAAGCGAAATATGGAAAAGTATGATTCCCCTTCGAAAGTGATGAATAATTTCTTAGAGGTATTGAAGCTTTTATGTCTTTTTTCTGAACGTGTTTTTCCTCTAAAATAACATCATTAATCTTAAAATCATTATTTTTATATTGAAAAGCTTGCCAAATAGTATTGATAATTAATCCTGTAGTTATATTTGAAAAATAGGGATTATTTTGTATAATTGGAAAATAGTTAGGAAATTGTTGAAGGAAAGAACTTAGAGTATCTTTGCCAATTAAATCTGTAATAACCTTTTTTAGTTCGTCCATTAGCAGTCGCATCCAATCATTATATTTGTTTTTTATTATACACTTTTTAAAAAGATAGGTCTACTCAACAGATTAATAGATACAATAAATTTCTATAGAATATTGGAATCGTAATTCTCTGAAACTACTTTCAGAAACAGCTGTTCTATAAAATACTTTTGAAACTGAAATCTATTCTATGACAAAGTATTGAAAGCGCTTAACAAATGGTATATAATGACCTCATAAGAACAAAGAAAAGGAGGAAAGAGGATGCCACAGATTACTAAAGAAGCCTTGATTGAACAAATCAAAGATGGAATCATCGTTTCTTGTCAGGCCCTTCCTCACGAACCGCTTTATACAGAAGCGGGAGGAGTCATTCCCTTGCTGGTCAAAGCGGCTGAGCAAGGTGGAGCAGTCGGTATCCGAGCAAACAGTGTTCGTGATATCAAGGAAATCAAGGAGGTTACAAAACTTCCGATTATCGGGATTATCAAACGAGATTATCCGCCACAAGAACCCTTCATCACGGCTACCATGAAAGAAGTTGATGAATTGGCAGAACTGGACATCGAGGTGATTGCTCTGGATTGTACCAAGCGTGAACGCTACGATGGTTTGGAGATTCAAGAGTTCATTCGTCAGGTTAAGGAGAAATATCCTCATCAGCTCTTGATGGCTGATACAAGTACTTTCGAGGAAGGATTGGCAGCCGTTGAAGCAGGGATTGACTTTGTCGGAACAACTTTATCTGGATACACATCTTACAGTCCAAAAGTGGATGGTCCCGATTTTGAATTAATCAAAAAACTCTGTGATGCTGGTGTAGATGTCATTGCAGAAGGGAAAATCCATACACCAGAACAAGCCAAACAAATCCAGGGATACGGAGTGCGAGGCATCGTTGTTGGTGGCGCTATTACTAGACCAAAAGAGATTACAGAACGCTTTGTTGCTGGTCTCAAATAAGATGTAAGGGGGAATTTTATGTTTAAAGTTTTACAAAAAGTTGGAAAAGCTTTTATGTTACCTATAGCTATACTTCCTGCAGCAGGTCTACTTTTGGGGATTGGTGGTGCACTTTCAAACCCAACCACGATAGCAACTTATCCAATACTAGACAATAGTTTTTTTCAATCAATATTCCAAGTAATGAGCTCTGCAGGAGAGGTTGTATTCAGTAATTTATCACTACTTCTCTGTGTGGGATTATGTATTGGCTTAGCGAAACGAGATAAAGGAACCGCTGCGCTAGCAGGAGTAACTGGTTACTTAGTTATGACTGCAACGATTAAAGCTCTGGTAAAACTTTTTATGGCAGAAGGATCTGCAATTGATACTGGAGTTATTGGAGCATTAGTTGTCGGAATAGTTGCCGTATATTTGCACAATCGATATAACAATATTCAATTACCTTCCGCTTTAGGATTCTTTGGGGGTTCACGCTTCGTTCCTATTGTTACATCGTTCTCTTCTATCTTAATTGGCTTTGTCTTCTTTGTTATTTGGCCACCTTTTCAACAACTTCTTGTTTCTACAGGTGGATATATTTCTCAGGCGGGTCCAATTGGAACTTTTCTATATGGATTTTTAATGAGACTTTCTGGAGCAGTAGGCTTACATCATATGATTTACCCTATGTTTTGGTATACTGAACTTGGTGGTGTTGAAACTGTTGCAGGACAAACAGTGGTTGGAGCTCAAAAAATATTTTTTGCTCAATTAGCCGACCCGACTCATTCTGGATTATTTACAGAAGGAACAAGGTTTTTTGCAGGTCGTTTCTCAACAATGATGTTCGGTTTACCGGCTGCCTGTTTAGCGATGTACCATAGTGTTCCTAAAAATCGTCGTAAAAAATACGCGGGTCTGTTTTTTGGAGTTGCTTTAACATCTTTTATTACCGGTATTACAGAACCAATTGAATTTATGTTTCTATTTGTCAGTCCGGTTCTATATGTTGTACACGCATTCCTTGATGGTGTCAGCTTCTTTATTGCAGACGTCTTAAATATTTCAATAGGAAACACATTCTCAGGAGGTGTAATCGATTTTACTTTATTTGGAATTTTGCAGGGGAACGCTAAAACGAATTGGGTTCTTCAGATTCCATTTGGACTTATTTGGAGTGTTCTGTATTATATTGTTTTTAGATGGTTCATTACTCAATTCAACGTTCTAACGCCAGGACGAGGAGAAGAAGTAGATTCTAAAGAAATTTCTGAATCCACAGATTCAACTTCAAATACTGCAGATCATTTAAAACAGGATAGCCTACAAATTATCAGAGCGTTGGGTGGATCAAATAATATAGAAGATGTAGATGCTTGTGTGACACGTTTACGTGTAGCTGTAAAAGAAGTTCATCAAGTTGATAAAGCACTTTTAAAACAAATTGGTGCAGTTGATGTCTTAGAAGTGAAGGGTGGTATTCAAGCAATATATGGAGCAAAAGCAATCTTATATAAAAATAGTATTAATGAAATTTTAGGTGTAGATGATTAATACTCAATGAAAATCAAAGAGCAAACTGGGAAGCTAGGCGCAGGCTATACTTGAGTACGCCAAGGCGAAGCTGGCATGGTTTGAAGAGATTTTCGAAGAGTATAAGTACTTACTGACTTAATAAAAAACAGAGGAGAGTGGTGGATGCGTCGGATAAAATGAAAACGTATACAAATGCAATCTTACTCATTATCCAATATGGATACGCTTATCAATTAGGAGAATACAAATGAAATTTAGAAAACTAGCTTGTACAGTACTTGCGGGTGCTGCGATTCTTGGCCTTGCTGCATGTGGAAATTCTGGCGGAAGTAAAGATGCTGGAAAATCTGGTGGAGATAGCGGAAAAACAGAAATCACTTGGTGGGCATTCCCAGTCTTCACTCAAGAAAAAACTGGTGACGGTGTTGGAACATATGAAAAGTCAATCATCGAAGCCTTTGAAAAAGCAAATCCAGATGTAAAAGTGAAATTGGAAACCATCGACTTTAAGTCAGGTCCAGAAAAGATTACTACAGCTATCGAAGCAGGTACAGCTCCAGACGTACTTTTTGACGCACCAGGACGTATCATCCAATATGGTAAAAATGGTAAATTGGCTGACTTGAATGACCTCTTCACAGATGACTTTGTTAAAGATGTCAACAATGAAAACATCGTAAAAGCAAGTAAAGCTGGAGACAAAGCTTATATGTATCCAATCAGTTCAGCACCATTCTACATGGCCATGAACAAGAAAATGTTGGAAGATGCTGGAGTTGCGAACCTTGTAAAAGAAGGTTGGACAACTGATGATTTTGAAAAAGTTTTGAAAGCGCTTAAAGACAAAGGCTACACACCAGGTTCATTGTTCAGTTCTGGTCAAGGGGGAGACCAAGGAACACGTGCCTTCATCTCAAACCTTTACGGAGGTTCTGTAACAGATAAAGATGTAACAAAATATACAACTGATGATCCTAAATTTGTCAAAGGTCTTGAAAAAGCAGCTAGCTGGATCAAAGACGGTTTGTTGAACAATGGTTCACAATTTGACGGTGGAGCAGATATCCAAAACTTTGCCAACGGTCAAACATCTTACACAATCCTTTGGGCGCCAGCTCAAAACGGTATCCAAGCGAAACTCTTGGAAGCAAGTAAAGTAGAAGTGGTAGAAGTACCATTCCCATCAGATTCAGGTAAACCAGCTCTTGAATACCTTGTAAACGGATTTGCAGTATTCAACAACAAAGACGACAAGAAAGTTGCAGCATCTAAGAAATTCGTTCAATTCATCGCGGATGACAAAGAATGGGGTCCAAAAGACGTTGTTCGTACAGGTGCCTTCCCAGTTCGTACTTCATTTGGAAAACTTTATGAAGATAAACGTATGGAAACAATCAGTGGTTGGACTAAATACTACTCACCATACTACAATACAATTGATGGTTTTGCAGAAATGAGAACTCTATGGTTCCCAATGTTGCAATCAGTTTCAAATGGCGATCAAAAACCAGCGGATGCTTTAAAAGCCTTCACTGAAAAAGCTAACGAAACAATTAAAAAAGCTACAAAACAATAAGCACTGAATCAGATTGACTCCTCCCTTTTCCCTGTGCATAATCTATGTAAGAAAAGGGAGGATTTTATTTGAAATATCAGAAACTGTCACGAAATTAAAATGAAGTTCTTACATAAGCGAATCTTAAAAAATTTCATTTTGATTTTAAAACTGTTCAAGAAAATCCAAAATATTCTATTTGTGAAAGAGAGGTGCCGACTGTGAAAGTCAATAAAATTCGTATGCGGGAAACAGTGATTTCCTACGCTTTCTTAGCACCAGTATTATTCTTCTTTGTCATCTTTGTATTGGTTCCTATGATTATGGGATTCATTACAAGTTTCTTTAACTATTCAATGACTAAATTTGAGTTTGTGGGTTTGGACAACTACATTCGTATGTTTAAAGACCCTGTCTTTATGAAGTCTTTGATTAACACAGTTATTTTGGTTGTTGGATCTGTACCGATTGTTGTTCTCTTTTCGCTCTTTGTGGCGTCGCAAACCTACCATCAAAATGCTATTGCCAGATCTTTCTACCGTTTCGTCTTCTTCCTTCCTGTTGTAACAGGTAGTGTTGCCGTAACAGTTGTTTGGAAATGGATTTATGACCCATTATCAGGGATTCTAAACTTTGTCCTTAAGTCAAGCCATATCATCAGCCAGAATATTTCTTGGTTGGGAGATAAACACTGGGCATTACTGGCAATTATGATTATCCTCTTGACAACTTCAGTTGGTCAACCAATCATCCTCTACATAGCTGCTATGGGGAATATTGACAATTCACTGGTTGAAGCGGCTCGTGTAGACGGTGCAACTGAATTTCAAGTTTTCTGGAAGATTAAATGGCCAAGCCTTCTTCCAACAACTCTCTACATCGCAATCATCACAACAATTAACTCATTTCAAGTTTTCGCCTTGATTCAACTATTAACATCTGGTGGGCCAAACTACTCAACAAGTACCTTGATGTACTACCTTTACGAAAAAGCCTTCCAATTGACCGAATACGGGTATGCTAATACCATTGGTGTCTTCTTGGCAGTCATGATTGCTATTGTAAGCTTTGTTCAATTTAAGGCGCTCGGAAATGACGTAGAATATTAAAGAAAGGAGACAGCTATGCAATCTACACAAAAGAAACCTATAACAGCTTTCACTGTTATTTCAACTATTATCTTGCTCTTGTTGACCGTGCTGTTCATCTTTCCATTCTACTGGATTTTGACAGGGGCCTTCAAATCACAACCTGATACCATCGTTATTCCACCACAATGGTTCCCTAAAATGCCAACCATGGAAAACTTCCAACAACTCATGGTGCAAAACCCTGCTATGCAGTGGATGTGGAACTCTGTGTTTATCTCATTGGTAACCATGTTCTTAGTCTGTGCGACCTCATCTCTAGCAGGTTATGTATTGGCTAAAAAACGTTTCTATGGGCAACGTATTCTCTTTGCAATCTTTATTGCTGCTATGGCACTTCCAAAACAAGTTGTCCTTGTACCATTGGTACGTATCGTCAACTTCATGGGAATTCACGATACTCTCTGGGCAGTTATCTTGCCTTTGATTGGATGGCCATTCGGGGTCTTCCTCATGAAACAGTTCAGTGAGAATATTCCTACAGAGTTGCTTGAATCAGCTAAAATCGACGGTTGTGGTGAGATTCGTACCTTCTGGAGCGTAGCCTTCCCAATTGTGAAACCAGGATTTGCAGCCCTTGCAATCTTTACCTTCATCAATACATGGAACGACTACTTCATGCAGTTGGTAATGCTGACTTCACGTAATAATTTGACCATTTCACTCGGTGTTGCGACTATGCAGGCTGAAATGGCAACCAACTATGGTTTGATCATGGCAGGTGCAGCTCTTGCTGCTGTGCCAATCGTAACAGTCTTCCTAGTCTTCCAAAAATCCTTTACTCAAGGTATTACCATGGGAGCGGTCAAAGGTTAAGAAAAGTAAACTGGTGTGTCAAGATTGCGGAAGTGGTCTTGACATGCTATGGAAATATAGATGTTATAAGTGTCTACAAAATGTTGGGTATTTGCTTACCTTAGAGATTCTGTTAGACACTTATAAACTTAATTTATGATTTTAGTTAACTATCAGAAACGAAGGAAAGAGTATGATTTTTGACGATTTGAAAAACATCACCTTTTACAAAGGAATTCATCCCAATCTAGACAAGGCTATCGACTATCTCTATCAGCACCGTAAGGATTCTTTCGAATTAGGAAAGTATGAGATTGATGGGGACAAGGTCTTTCTAGTTGTTCAGGAAAATGTCCTCAATCAAGCTGAAAATGATCAATTTGAGCATCATCAGAACTATGCAGATTTGCATTTACTGGTAGAAGGACATGAATATTCGAGTTACGGTTCACGTATCAAAGACGAGGCAGTAGCATTCGACGAAGCAAGTGACATTGGCTTTGTGCATTGTCATGAACACTACCCACTCTTGTTGGGTTATCACAATTTTGCGATTTTCTTCCCAGGAGAACCACACCAGCCAAATGGCTATGCAGGTATGGAAGAGAAGGTTCGCAAATATCTCTTTAAAATTTTGATTGATTAAAAACTCAGGAGGAGTAGACATGGCACAAAAAGGAGTAAGCCTTATCAAGGCAGCATTTGATACAGATAACTTTCTCATGCGTTTTAGTGAGAAGGTCTTGGATATCGTGACAGCCAATCTTCTTTTTGTTGTCTCTTGTTTGCCCATCGTGACGATTGGAGTGGCTAAAATTAGCCTTTACGAGACTATGTTTGAGATTAAGAAGAGTAGACGTGTGCCTGTCTTTAAAATCTATCTAAGAGCTTTCAAGCAAAATCTGAAACTAGGTCTTCAGTTAGGTCTGCTTGAGTTGGGTATCGTCTCATTAAGTATTTTAGACCTCTATCTTTTTTGGGGGCAGACAGCTATGCCTTTCCAAATGGTAAAAGCTATTTGTCTAGGTGTTCTTATCTTCCTCACTATCGTGATGTTGGCTAGCTACCCTATAGCTGCGCGCTATGATTTGACTTGGAAAGAAGTGCTACAAAAAGGACTTATCTTGGCAAGTTTCAACTTTCCTTGGTTCTTTCTCATGTTAGTTATTCTCTTTCTCATTGTGATGGTTCTTTATCTGTCCGCCTTCAGTTTACTTTTAGGTGGCTCAGCCTTCCTACTTTTTGGGTTTGGACTCTTGGTCTTTATCCAGACTGGATTGATGGAGAAAATTTTCGCAAAATACCAATAGGATGGCTTGTTTCTGAAACTACTTTCAAGCCATAAACATTTCAAAATTCATATCGAAACTAAAATCTAAGTGTACACAAGATATTGAAAGCGTTTTTCACAAGGTGTATACTAAACACGTAAAGAATAAATCCTGCTCTTTGCAGAAAAAAAGAAATCTTAGGAGAAAATCTATGTCAGATTTAAAAAAATACGAAGGTGTCATTCCAGCCTTCTACGCATGTTATGATGATCAAGGAGAAGTCAGTCCAGAACGTACACGTGCCTTGGTTCAATACTTTATTGATAAAGGTGTTCAAGGTCTCTATGTCAATGGTTCTTCTGGTGAATGTATCTACCAAAGCGTTGAAGACCGCAAGTTGATTTTGGAAGAAGTCATGGCAGTTGCCAAAGGTAAATTAACTATTATTGCCCATGTTGCTTGCAATAATACTAAAGATAGTATGGAACTAGCTCGTCATGCAGAAAGCTTGGGTGTAGATGCCATTGCAACGATTCCACCGATTTACTTCCGCTTGCCAGAATACTCAGTTGCTAAATACTGGAATGACATTAGTGCTGCAGCTCCAAATACAGACTACGTGATTTACAACATTCCTCAATTGGCAGGTGTTGCTTTGACTCCAAGCCTTTACACAGAAATGTTGAAGAATCCTCGTGTTATCGGTGTGAAGAACTCTTCTATGCCAGTTCAAGATATCCAAACCTTTGTGAGCCTTGGTGGAGAAGACCATATCGTCTTCAACGGTCCAGATGAACAGTTCTTAGGTGGTCGTCTCATGGGAGCTAAAGCTGGTATCGGTGGTACATATGGTGCGATGCCAGAACTCTTCTTGAAACTCAATCAGTTGATTGCTGACAAAGACTTGGAAACAGCGCGTGAATTGCAGTATGCTATCAACGCTATCATTGGTAAACTCACTTCTGCACATGGAAATATGTATGGTGTCATTAAAGAAGTCTTGAAGATCAATGAAGGACTGAATATTGGTTCTGTTCGTTCACCATTGACACCAGTGACTGAAGAAGATCGTCCAGTTGTAGAAGCAGCTGCAGCCTTGATTCGTGAAACCAAGGAGCGCTTCCTCTAATCCATAAGGAGGTATTTATGACACACTACGTTGCAATTGATATCGGTGGAACAAATATCAAATATGGTTTGATCGACCAAGAAGGCCAACTTGTTGAATCGCATGAAATGCCAACAGAGGCGCATAAAGGTGGACCTCATATCTTACAAAAGACCAAAGATATCGTAGCCAGCTATTTAGAACAAGGCCCAGTAGCAGGAGTTGCTATTTCTTCTGCTGGGATGGTGGATCCAGATAAGGGGGAAATTTTCTATGCTGGCCCTCAGATTCCTAACTATGCTGGAACTCAGTTTAAAAAAGAAATTGAGAGTACCTTTGAAATCCCTTGCGAGATTGAAAATGACGTCAACTGTGCAGGTTTGGCTGAGGCAGTATCTGGTTCAGGCAAGGGAGCGAGTGTGACACTTTGCTTAACCATTGGAACCGGTATCGGTGGTTGCTTGATTATGGATGGGAAAGTCTTCCATGGTTTTAGCAATTCAGCATGTGAAGTCGGTTATATGCATATGCAGGATGGAGATTTCCAAGACTTGGCCTCTACAACAGCCTTGGTGGAGTATGTAGCAGCAGGTCATGGAGATCCAGCTGATCAGTGGAATGGCAGACGTATCTTTAAGGAAGCCACTGAAGGAAACAAGATTTGCATGGCTGGTATTGACCGCATGGTAGACTATCTAGGAAAAGGTCTGGCAAATATTTGCTATGTGGCCAATCCAGAAGTAGTCATTCTCGGTGGCGGTATCATGGGGCAAGAGGCTATCCTCAAACCCAAGATCCGCACAGCCTTGAAGGCGGCCTTGGTGCCAAGCCTTGCTGAAAAAACACGATTAGAATTTGCCCATCACCAAAATACAGCAGGTATGTTGGGTGCTTATTATCATTTCAAAACAAAACAATCCTAGTTTGGCTAAGCCAAACTAGGATTTTCTGATACGTTTTTGTCTACGATAGCCGTTTAGTTTTTTATTTTCCCAGTAACTATTAAAGATTTTTTCCTTACTTTCACGATTGATTTCCAAAAAGTAGGCATAAATCAAATCGATAAAGAAGAGCATAGGAAGTTGAGCGGATATTCGTTGGATGTAGGATGACTGACTGTGGGTGGCTACAAGAACAGTCTCTGTATAGGCCTGGCTATCTTTATTGGGAACACTTGTAAAGAGTACAGTCTTTGCCCCCATCTCCTTGGCATCTAATAGGCTATCTAAAATAGAAGGAGTTGTGCCAGAAAGTGAGAAACCGAGTACGAGACAATTCTCATCCATAATGCTGGTTGTCCAAGCAAAACCGTCTTGGTCGGTCAAGGCCTCACAGACCACACCTAGACGCATGAAGCGCAATTTCATTTCACGAGCGACAAGGCCAGAACTACCTGTTCCGAAGAAGTAGACACGCTCAGCATCTTCAATTAATTGGGCGATTCGTTCTAGTTGGACTTCGTCAATCAAGTCCTGTGTTTGTTCCCGCATACTGCTATAACTTCTAAGGACTCGTTTTGTCAGTGGACTGTGTTTGTGAGAATGGGTGTCCTGTTTCTCTGCTTGGTGTTGGTATTGGAAAATAAATTCTCGATAGCCTGTAAAACCACACTTTTTAGAAAAGCGGGTCAGAGCAGCCTGAGAGATATGTAATTTTTGAGTGACCTGTTGGGAAGATAAATCATCTGTAATCGTTTCAGCTTGCAAAAAATAGCGAGCGATTTCTTGCTCTAGGTCTGTCATTTCTTCGAAGTGGGAATCAATGATGGTTGCTATATCTGGTTTGTCCATAGAAAGGCTCCTTTAAATGAGTCGTGTTGGAAAAAGACTAGATTATTGAACTTTTACATTCATTATAACATATAATATAGGGATGGATAAATAAAAACGTATCTTACTGTAAAAACGAAAAAAGCTTCTTTCTTTTCCATAATTTTCTGCTCAAATTATGGTACAATTAAGAGTAAGATTTTAAGTTAGAAATGAGACTGATTTGTATGAGAAAATTTAACAGCCATTCGATTCCGATTCGGCTTAATTTATTGTTTTCAATCGTCATTTTACTCTTTATGACCATTATTGGTCGTTTGTTGTATATGCAGGTTTTGAACAAGGATTTTTACGAAAAAAAGCTAGCCTCAGCTAGTCAGACCAAGGTCACAACCAGTTCTGCCCGTGGGGAAATTTATGATGCTAGTGGAAAACCTTTGGTAGAAAATACGTTAAAGCAGGTTGTTTCCTTTACGCGTAGCAATAAAATGACGGCTACAGACTTAAAAGAAATAGCTAAAAAGTTACTGACTTATGTGAGCATCAGCTCTCCTAATTTGACAGAACGCCAGTTGGCAGATTACTATTTGGCTGATCCTGAAATCTATAAAAAAACAGTGGAAGCTCTCCCAAGTGAGAAACGCTTGGATTCAGATGGCAATCGCCTATCCGAATCAGAACTGTATAACAATGCGGTCGATAGTGTCCCAACAAGTCAACTAAACTATACAGAGGATGAAAAGAAAGAAATCTATCTTTTTAGTCAGTTAAATGCTGTTGGAAACTTTGCGACAGGAACCATTGCGACAGATCCTCTAAATGATTCTCAGGTGGCTGTTATTGCCTCTATTTCAAAGGAGATGCCTGGCATTAGTATTTCTACTTCTTGGGATCGAAAGATTTTGGAAACTTCCCTTTCTTCTATAGTAGGGAGTGTATCCAGTGAAAAAGCTGGTCTCCCAGCGGAAGAAGCAGAAGCCTATCTTAAAAAAGGCTATTCTCTAAATGACCGTGTTGGAACCTCCTATTTGGAAAAGCAATATGAAGAGACCTTACAAGGAAAACGCTCGGTAAAAGAAATCCATCTGGACAAATATGGCAACATGGAAAGCGTGGATACAATTGAGGAAGGTAGTAAGGGAAACAATATCAAGCTGACCATTGATTTGGCCTTCCAAGATAGCGTGGATGCTTTGCTGAAAAGTTATTTCAATTCCGAGCTAGGAAATGGTGGAGCCAAGTATTCTGAGGGTGTTTATGCAGTTGCTTTGAACCCCAAAACAGGTGCGGTTTTGTCTATGTCAGGGCTCAAACATGACCTGAAAACGGGAGACTTGACGCCTGATTCCTTGGGAACGGTAACCAATGTTTTTGTCCCAGGGTCAGTAGTTAAGGCCGCTACCATCAGCTCAGGTTGGGAAAATGGTGTTTTATCAGGAAACCAAACCTTAACAGATCAGCCTATTGTTTTCCAAGGTTCAGCTCCAATTTATTCTTGGTATAAATTGGCATATGGATCTTTTCCTATTACAGCTGTGGAAGCCTTGGAGTACTCTTCTAATGCCTATATGGTTCAAACAGCTTTAGGCATCATGGGTCAGACCTATCAACCCAATATGTTTGTTTTTACTAACAATTTAGAATCCGCCATGGGGAAACTTCGGTCGACATTTGCTGAATATGGTCTTGGAGCCTCAACGGGTATTGATCTTCCAGATGAGTCAACTGGTTTTATTCCAAAAGAGTATAATTTTGCTAATTACATTACCAATGCCTTTGGTCAGTTTGATAATTACACTCCAATGCAATTGGCCCAGTATGTGGCAACTATTGCAAATGATGGTGTTCGTGTGGCTCCTCGTATTGTTGAAGGCATTTATGGAAATAATGATAAGGGAGGACTGGGCGACTTGATTCAGCAACTGCAACCGACAGAGATGAATAAGGTCAATATATCCGACTCCGATATGAGTGTCTTGCACCAAGGTTTTTATCAGGTTGCTCATGGGACTAGTGGATTGACAACTGGACGTGCCTTTTCAAATGGTGCCTTGGTATCCATTAGCGGAAAAACGGGTACAGCCGAAAGCTATGTGGCAGATGGTCAGCAAGCAACCAATACCAATGCGGTGGCCTATGCCCCATCTGATAATCCCCAAATCGCTGTTGCAGTGGTCTTTCCTCATAATACCAATCTAACAAATGGTGTAGGACCTTCCATTGCGCGTGACATTATCAATCTGTATCAAAAATACCATCCAATGAACTAGAAAGGAAATTATGCTTTATCCAACACCCATTGCCAAGCTGATTGACAGTTATTCTAAGTTACCAGGTATCGGGATTAAGACGGCCACGCGTCTGGCCTTTTATACGATTGGGATGTCTGATGATGATGTCAATGAATTTGCAAAAAATCTCCTTTCTGCTAAGAGAGAATTGACCTACTGTTCTATTTGTGGACGTTTGACAGACGACGATCCTTGTTCTATCTGTACCGATTCAAGTCGTGACCAGACAACGATTTTGGTGCTAGAGGATAGTCGGGATGTGGCGGCCATGGAAAATATCCAAGAATACCATGGACTCTATCATGTCCTGCATGGCCTTATTTCTCCTATGAATGGTATCAGTCCGGACGATATCAATCTCAAGAGTCTCATGACTCGTCTGATGGATAGTGAAGTTTCAGAAGTAATCGTAGCAACAAATGCTACAGCAGATGGTGAAGCGACATCCATGTATCTTTCTCGTTTGCTCAAGCCGGCTGGTATCAAGGTTACGCGTCTAGCACGAGGTCTTGCTGTGGGGGCAGATATCGAGTATGCGGATGAAGTTACACTCTTACGAGCCATTGAAAATCGAACAGAGTTGTAAGTGTAGACAAATTAACACACTCAATTCATTTATACAAAAATCACGGAGATCGACAGTTGTTTTATCGGTCTCTTTTTAGATTTATTGAAGACCAGTATCAGGTTCAAGTTTCAAAAAAGAAGCAAATATGATATACTAAAGAACGAGTATTCTATTAGAATTGGAACAAATAATATGAAACAAACGATTATTCTTTTATATGGTGGACGTAGTGCAGAGCGTGAAGTCTCTGTTCTTTCAGCTGAAAGTGTCATGCGTGCGGTCAACTACGACCGTTTTACAGTCAAGACTTTCTTCATCAGCCAGTCAGGTGACTTTATTAAAACGCAAGAATTTAACCAGACTCCAGGTCAAGAGGATCGTCTTATGACCAATGAAACCATTGATTGGGATAAGAAAGTTGCACCAAGTGCCATCTACGAAGAGGGAGCAGTGGTCTTTCCAGTCCTCCATGGTCCGATGGGAGAAGATGGCTCTGTTCAAGGCTTCCTCGAAGTTTTGAAAATGCCTTATGTTGGTTGTAACATCTTGTCATCCAGTCTTGCCATGGATAAAATCACGACCAAACGTGTGTTAGAATCTGTCGGGATTGCCCAAGTTCCTTATGTGGCCATTGTCGAAGGTGATGATGTGACTGCTAAAATTGCTGAAGTGGAAGAAAAATTGACTTATCCAGTCTTCACAAAACCATCAAACATGGGGTCAAGTGTCGGTATTTCTAAGTCTGAAAATCAAGAGGAACTCCGTCAAGCCTTGAAACTTGCCTTCCAATATGACAGCCGTGTCTTGGTAGAGCAAGGGGTAAATGCTCGTGAAATCGAGGTTGGTCTCTTGGGCAACTACGATGTCAAGAGTACGCTACCAGGAGAAGTAGTCAAGGATGTTGCCTTTTATGACTACGATGCCAAGTATATTGACAACAAGATTACCATGGATATCCCAGCTAAAATCAGTGATGATGTGGTAGCTGTTATGCGTCAAAATGCAGAAACAGCCTTCCGTGCCATTGGTGGCCTCGGTCTCTCTCGTTGCGATTTCTTCTATACAGACAAGGGAGAGATTTTCCTAAACGAGCTTAATACCATGCCAGGTTTCACCCAGTGGTCTATGTACCCACTACTTTGGGACAATATGGGAATCAGCTACCCAGAACTAATCGAACGATTGGTTGATCTTGCCAAGGAAAGTTTTGACAAGCGCGAAGCGCATTTGCTATAAAATGAAAGAGAGGGTAGAAGCCAGAACCATCACTGCAAGGTGACTTGAGTTCTCGGACTTCAACCCTTTTTAAAGGAGTAGAAATGAAATTAACAATCCATGAAGTGGCTCAAGTTGTCGGAGCCAAAAATAATATCAGCATCTTTGAGGACACCCAGTTAGAAAAAGCTGAGTTTGACAGTCGTTTGATTGCGACAGGAGATTTATTTGTTCCTCTCAAAGGTGCGCGTGATGGTCATGACTTTATCGAAACAGCCTTTGAAAATGGTGCTGCTGTAACCCTGTCTGAGAAAGAAATCGCAAATCATCCCTATATTCTAGTAGATGATGTCTTGACAGCCTTTCAAACCCTAGCTGCCTACTATCTTGAAAAAACAGCAGTTGATGTCTTTGCTGTTACAGGTTCAAATGGTAAAACAACAACCAAAGACATGTTGGCGCACCTGCTATCAACAACCTACAAAACTTACAAAACACAAGGTAACTACAATAATGAGATTGGCCTTCCCTACACAGTTCTCCATATGCCTGAAGGAACAGAAAAGTTGGTCTTGGAGATGGGACAGGATCACTTGGGAGATATTCATCTCTTGTCAGAATTGGCTCATCCAAAAACAGCCATCGTGACCTTGGTTGGAGAAGCCCATTTGGCCTTTTTCAAAGACCGTTCTGAAATTGCTAAAGGAAAAATGCAAATTGCAGACGGGATGTCTTCGAATTCCTTGCTTTTAGCGCCAGCTGACACTATTGTAGAGGACTACTTGCCAACTGATAAAAAGGTAGTTCGTTTTGGCCAAGGAGCAGAGTTGGAAATTACCGACTTGGTTGAGCGTAAGGATAGCTTGACCTTTAAGGCCAATTTCTTGGAGCAACCCCTTGATTTGCCAGTGACTGGTAAGTACAATGCCACCAATGCTATGATTGCATCCTATGTTGCCCTGCAAGAAGGAGTTTCAGAGGAGCAAATTCGTCAGGCCTTCCAAAATCTTGAATTGACGCGTAACCGTACCGAGTGGAAGAAAGCGGCCAATGGAGCAGATATTCTGTCTGACGTATACAATGCCAATCCAACTGCTATGAAGCTGATTTTAGAGACTTTCTCTGCCATTCCAGCCAACGAAGGTGGCAAGAAAATCGCTGTCTTGGCGGACATGAAGGAACTTGGTGACCAGTCTATTCAACTCCATAATCAGATGATTTTGAGCCTTTCTCCAGATGTGCTTGATACCCTTATTTTCTATGGAGAAGACATTGCTGAATTAGCCCAATTGGCTAGTCAAATGTTCCCAATCGGCCACGTTTACTACTTCAAGAAAACAGAAAACCAAGACCAATTTGAAGACCTAGTTAAGCAGGTCAAGGAAAGTCTAGGAGCTAATGATCAAATCTTGCTCAAAGGCTCTAACTCTATGAACCTAGCCAAGTTGGTAGAAAGTTTAGAAAATGAAGACAAGTGATTTTGTCAAACATTTACGTATTTCTAAATCCATTTTTCTTAAGTAGCATGGTATAATAAAATGCAGGAAAATTTTGAATCATGAGGAAGACTAGATGAATTTATGGGATATTTTCTTTACGACCCAAGCAACAGAGCCACCCAAATTTGACCTTTTTTGGTATGTCAGTATATTTACACTCTTGGCTTTGACCTTTTATACAGCCTATCGTTATCGTGAAAAGAAGGCTTATCAACGATTTTTCCAAATCTTGCAGGCAGTTCAGTTAATCCTTCTTTATGGATGGTACGGGGTTAATCATATGCCATTGTCAGAAAGCTTACCCTTTTACCATTGCCGTATGGCTATGTTTGTGGTGCTTTTGCTTCCTGGTCAGTCCAAATATCGGCAGTATTTTGCATTACTAGGAACATTTGGGACATTAGCAGCCTTTGTTTATCCAGTGCCAGATCCTTATCCATTCCCGCATATTGCGATTTTATCCTTTATCTTTGGGCACTTAGCTCTCTTGGGGAACTCACTGGTTTATCTCTTGAGACAGTATAACGCGCGATTGCTGGATGTGAAGGGAATTTTTCTCATGACCTTTGCACTAAATGCCTTGATTTTTGTGGTCAATTTAGTAACAGGTGGAGATTACGGATTCTTGACAAAACCACCATTGGTTGGAGACCATGGCTTAGTAGCTAATTATTTAATCGTTTCCCTGGCCTTATCAGCAGCGATTACGTTAACAAAGAAAATCTTGGAACTATTTTTAGAACAAGAAGCAGAAAAAATGATTGCAAAGAAAGCTTAGAAATGAGCTTTCTTTTTTTCATAAATCTGATTTTTTATAACTTGTTTGGAAAATAAAAAAAGCTAAGGAAAGAATGTGAAAAAATGGTAAGTAAATTTAGGAAAAACTAAGCACGATTGGATTTTTTGTGTTATAATATTCTGTGAATAGCTATGCCCTATTTTAGCTATATTGAATAGAAGTTTGAAACTTGGAAGAGAGAGGA
The DNA here is from genome assembly GCF_001070815.1 of Streptococcus pseudopneumoniae. GTDB lineage: Bacteria > Bacillota > Bacilli > Lactobacillales > Streptococcaceae > Streptococcus > Streptococcus pseudopneumoniae_P. The sequence continues at coordinate 22,457 of NZ_JVLX01000058.1, forward strand.
TGCGATGTAATGGCTAGAGATGGTTTTTTTACAGGCTTAGATATCGGAACTAATTCGATTAAGGTATTGGTTGCCGAGCATAGAAATGGTGAACTTAATGTAATTGGTGTAAGTAATGCCAAGAGTAAAGGTGTAAAGGATGGGATTATCGTTGATATTGAAGCAGCAGCAACTGCTATCAAGTCAGCTATTTCCCAAGCAGAAGAGAAAGCTGGCATTTCAATCAAATCAGTGAATGTTGGTTTGCCTGGAAATCTTTTGCAAGTAGAACCAACTCAAGGTATGATTCCAGTTACATCTGATACAAAAGAAATTACAGATCAAGATGTTGAAAATGTTGTTAAATCAGCCTTGACAAAGAGTATGACACCAGATCGTGAAGTCATTACTTTTATTCCAGAAGAATTTATCGTAGATGGTTTCCAAGGTATTCGTGACCCACGCGGCATGATGGGTGTTCGTCTTGAAATGCGTGGTTTGCTTTACACAGGTCCACGTACTATTCTTCACAATTTACGCAAGACAGTTGAGCGCTCAGGTGTTCAAGTTGAAAATATTATTATTTCACCATTGGCTTTGGTTCGTTCAGTCTTGAACGAAGGAGAGCGTGAATTTGGAGCTACTGTGATTGATATGGGAGCAGGTCAAACAACTGTTGCTACAATCCGTAACCAAGAACTCCAGTTTACAAATATTCTTCAAGAAGGTGGAGATTATGTCACAAAAGATATCTCTAAAGTCTTGAAGACTTCACAGAAATTAGCTGAAGGATTGAAATTAAACTATGGTGAAGCCTACCCTTCACTTGCAAGCAATGAAACCTTCCAAGTTGAAGTAATTGGTGAAGTAGAGCCTGTAGAAGTTACAGAAAGCTACCTAGCAGAGATTATTTCAGCCCGCATTAAGCACATTTTTGAACAAATCAAACAAGAGTTGGAAAGAAGACATTTGTTGGATCTTCCAGGTGGGATTGTTCTGATTGGTGGAAATGCTATTTTACCAGGTGTTGTAGAACTTGCACAGGAAGTCTTTGGCGTTGGTGTCAAACTTTACGTTCCAAATCAAGTTGGAATCCGTAATCCTGCCTTCGCTCATGTGATTAGCTTGTCTGAATTTGCTGGTCAATTGACTGAGGTGCATTTATTAGCACAAAGAGCAGTCAAGGGTGAGGATACTTTGCGTCACCAACCAATTAATTTTGGTGGGATGATTCAACGCGTTACGCAAGTAGCACAACCTACCCCTATTCAACCAGTTCAAAATACTGAGGTAGAGCAATCAGCTTCTACGAACGTAGTTGCTCCGAAAGAAGATAAAGTATCTTCTCAAAATAAACCAAAAATCGCAGATCGTTTCCGTGGCTTAATCGGAAGCATGTTTGATGAATAAAAGAGGAAAAATAAACTATGACATTTTCATTTGATACAGCAGCAGCTCAAGGTGCAGTTATTAAAGTAATCGGTGTTGGTGGAGGTGGCGGTAACGCCATTAACCGCATGGTTGACGAAGGTGTTGCAGGCGTAGAATTTATCGCAGCAAACACAGATGTACAAGCTTTGAGTAGTACAAAAGCTGAGACTGTAATTCAGTTAGGCCCTAAATTGACTCGTGGTTTGGGTGCTGGCGGTCGACCTGAAGTTGGTCAAAAGGCAGCTGAAGAAAGCGAAGAAGCCTTGACTCAAGCTATTACTGGAGCAGATATGGTCTTCATTACTGCAGGTATGGGAGGTGGCTCTGGTACTGGTGCAGCTCCTGTTATTGCCCGCATTGCTAAAGATTTAGGTGCTCTTACAGTTGGTGTTGTGACACGTCCTTTCGGTTTTGAAGGAAGCAAACGTGGTCAGTATGCTGTAGAAGGAATCAATCAACTTCGTGAGCATGTGGATACTCTATTGATTATTTCAAACAACAACTTGCTTGAAATTGTTGATAAGAAAACTCCACTTCTTGAAGCTCTTAGCGAAGCAGATAACGTACTTCGCCAAGGTGTTCAAGGGATTACGGACTTGATTACAAATCCTGGTTTGATTAACCTTGACTTTGCCGATGTGAAAACAGTTATGGCAAATAAAGGGAATGCCTTAATGGGTATCGGTATCGGTAGTGGAGAAGAACGTGTGGTAGAAGCAGCTCGTAAGGCAATCTACTCACCACTTCTTGAAACAACTATTGATGGTGCTGAGGATGTTATCGTCAACGTTACTGGTGGTCTTGATTTAACCTTGATTGAGGCAGAAGAAGCTTCAGAGATTGTCAACCAAGCAGCGGGTCAAGGAGTGAACATTTGGCTCGGAACATCTATCGATGAAAACATGAAAGATGAAATCCGTGTGACAGTTGTGGCAACTGGTGTTCGTCAAGATCGTGTGGAAAAAGTTGTGGGCCATGCACCAAGACAAGCTGTTCGTCAAGAACAAGTAAGCCCAAGTCATGCACACAATCATAATCGTCAGTTTGATATGGCTGAAACTGCAGAAATTCCAAGTCCAGCACCTCGCCGTACAGAAACTTCTCAAACTTCAGCATTTGGTGATTGGGACTTGCGTCGTGAGACAATTGTTCGACCAACTGATTCAGTTGTATCACCAGTTGAACGTTTCGAAGCGCCATCTTTACACGATGAGGATGAATTAGACACTCCTCCATTTTTCAAAAATCGTTAAGTAAATGAATTTGAAAGAAAATACAGAACGTGTTTTTCAACAAATAAAAGATGCAAGTCAGCAGTCAGGAAGAGAAGCCAATTCTGTTTCGGTTGTTGCTGTTACAAAATATGTAGACGTACCGACAGCGGAGGCCTTGCTTCCGCTAGGTGTGCATCATATTGGTGAAAATCGTGTGGATAAATTTCTTGAGAAATATGAAGCTTTAAAAGATAGAAATATTACCTGGCATTTGATTGGAACCTTGCAAAGACGCAAGGTCAAAGATGTCATTCAGTATATTGATTATTTCCACGCTTTGGATTCATTAAAGCTAGCAGAGGAAATTCAAAAAAGAAGTGACCGAGTTGTTAAGTGTTTCTTACAAGTAAATATCTCAAGGGAAGAGAGCAAACATGGTTTTTCAAGGGAAGAACTATTAGAGCTCTTGCCAGAATTAGCAACCTTAGATAAAATCGAATATGTCGGCTTGATGACCATGGCTCCTTTTGAAGCTAGTAGTGATGAGTTGAAAGAGATTTTTAAAGCTACGCAGGATTTGCAACTAGAAATTAGAGAAAAACAAATTCCCAATATGCCAATGACGGACTTGAGTATGGGTATGAGTCGTGACTACAAGGAAGCGATTGAATTTGGCTCAACCTTTGTCAGAATTGGTACAGCATTTTTTAAATAGGAAAGAAATATGTCTTTAAAAGATAGATTTGATAAATTTATAGATTATTTTTCAGAAGATGGAGAAGATGTTGGTACTACCTATCAGCTTAAAGCAGAAGAGCCGATTGTAACTCCAGTTCCTTCTGTTCAAGAGTTGCCGCAACAAGTTGCTAGCTCACCATCTAAAGATAAAAACATCACTCGTCTTCATGCCCGTCAACAAGAGTTGGCTATGCAAAGTCAACGTTCTACTGATAAGGTGACAATTGATGTTCGTTATCCACGCAAATACGAAGACGCCACAGATATTGTTGATTTATTAGCTGGTAACGAAAGTATTTTGATTGATTTCCAATATATGACAGAAGTCCAAGCTCGTCGTTGTTTGGATTATCTGGATGGGGCACGTCACGTTTTAGCTGGTAACATGAAAAAGGTAGCATCTACTATGTACTTGCTGACACCAGTTGATGTTGTCGTCAATATTGAAGATATCAAAATCCCAGATGAATCACAAAATGGTGAATTTGGTTTTGACATGAAACGTACGAGAGTGAGATAATGCTCTTTCTCATTCGTTTTATTCAAAATGCAGTGGATATCTATTCACTGATTTTAATCATTTTTGCTCTGATGTCTTGGTTCCCTAATGCTTATGAATCACGTCTTGGGCGTTTGATCATTAGTTTAGTGAAACCGATAATAGCTCCCTTGCAACGTTTACCCCTCCAGATTGCAGGTCTTGACTTGTCTGTCTGGATTGCGGTATTACTAGTTCACTTCCTAGGGGAACAGTTGATTCGACTTTTAGTGATTTTTCTATGAACAAGATGATTTATCAACACTTTTCTAAGAATGATTCATCTTTTATTGATAAGGGAGCAGAATGGATAAAAAAGGTAGAAGATTCGTATTCTCCTTTTTTAACACCCTTTGTAAATCCCCATCAAGAAAAGATTTTAAAGGTTCTAGCATCAACAAACGGCATCTCCTACATGAGCAGTCGGCAGTTTCTTGAAACTGAATATGTACGGGTTCTCCTGTATCCTGATTATTTTGAGCCAGAATTCTCTGATTTTGAACTATCCTTGCAAGAAATAGTCTATCCTAATAAGTTTGAGCGCTTAACACATGCTAAAATATTAGGGACTGTTTTAAACAAGCTGGGAATTGATAGGAAGCTATTTGGTGATATCTTAGTCAATGAAGAGAGGGCACAGATTATCATTAATCGACAGTTTATGCTCCTTTTTCAAGACGGCATTACGAAAGTTGCTCGTTTACCGGTTCGTCTAGAAGAACGGGATTTTACTGAGAAAATTGCTACAGTAGAAGATTATCAAGAATTAGATATTTGTATCGCTAGTTCTAGATTAGATGTTTTTCTAGCAGGTGTCTTCAAGTTGTCTAGAAATCAGGCAAGTCAGCTAATTGAAAAACAGGCAGTCCAAGTGAATTACCATTTAGTTGAAAAATCAGATTATGCAGTCCAAGTTGGTGATTTGATTAGTGTGAGGAAATTTGGTCGATTGAAACTCGTTAGAGATAATGGGCAAACAAAAAAAGATAAAAAGAAATTAACGGTCCAATTGTTATTAAGTAAGTGAGGAAAAATATGCCAATTACATCGTTAGAAATCAAAGATAAAACCTTTAGCACACGCTTCAGAGGGTTTGATCAAGAAGAAGTAGATGAGTTTTTAGATATTGTAGTCCGTGATTATGAAGATTTGGTTCGCTCTAATCATGACAAGGATTTACATATTAAGAGTTTGGAAGAGCGTTTGTCTTACTTTGATGAGATGAAAGATTCATTGAGTCAATCTGTGTTGATTGCGCAGGATACGGCTGAGCGAGTAAAACAAGCTGCAACAGAACGTTCAAACAATATTATCCAACAAGCAGAGCAAGATGCACAACGTTTGTTGGAAGAAGCTAAGTACAAGGCAAATGAAATTCTTCGTCAAGCAACTGACAATGCTAAGAAGGTTGCTGTCGAAACTGAAGAGTTGAAGAACAAGAGCCGTGTCTTCCATCAACGTCTTAAATCTACAATTGAGAGCCAGTTAGCAATTGTTGAATCTTCAGATTGGGAAGATATTCTTCGCCCAACAGCAACTTATCTTCAGACAAGTGATGAAGCCTTCAAAGAAGTAGTCAGCGAAGTCTTAGGTGACTCTGTCTTACAACAACAGCAAGAGGAAGAACCAATTGATATTACTCGCCAGTTTTCTCCCGAGGAAATGGCAGAGTTGCAAGCGCGTATCGAAGCGGCTAATAAGGAACTTGCAGAAGCAGAAGCAAGAGCTGAGCAGGAACAAGTGGTTTCACCAGCTCCAGTTGTTGAAGAAAGTCCAGCTCATCCAGTTGGTCCAATGTATGAAGAGCCAGAAGTAGCTCCAAGCCATTACTCAGGACCAACACCAGCTACTGAAGCTGTAAACTCAGAACCAGGTTTTGCGGCACCGCAAGAATCTGTTACAATTTTATAAGAAATAATCTGAGAACAATATCTTATCCTTATATTTCCAGCGAGCAGGAGATGGTGTGAGTCCTGTAATCCCTAATGATAAGATTATCCTCTCAAAAACTCAAGTCTGAAATTAGTAGGATTTGACGTTACCCACGTTACGGGATAAGAGGGAGAAAGACTAGATCTTTTTCCGAATAAAGGTGGTACCACGATTTTCGTCCTTTTTGGAATCGTGGTTTTTAATTTGTTATTATTTATAAAGGAGATACCATGAAACTCAAAGATACCCTTAACCTTGGGAAAACAGCTTTCCCAATGCGTGCAGGACTTCCTACCAAAGAGCCAGTTTGGCAAAAGGAATGGGAAGATGCAAAACTTTACCAACGTCGTCAAGAATTGAACCAAGGAAAACCTCATTTCACCTTGCATGATGGCCCTCCATACGCGAACGGAAATATCCACGTTGGGCACGCTATGAACAAGATTTCAAAAGATATCATTGTTCGTTCAAAATCTATGTCAGGTTTTTACGCACCATACATCCCAGGTTGGGATACTCATGGTCTGCCAATCGAGCAAGTTTTGGCAAAACAAGGTATCAAACGTAAAGAAATGGACTTGGTTGAGTACTTGAAACTTTGCCGTGAATACGCTCTTTCTCAAGTAGATAAACAACGTGAAGACTTTAAACGTTTGGGAGTTTCTGGTGACTGGGAAAATCCATATGTGACTTTGACACCTGACTATGAGGCAGCCCAAATCCGTGTATTTGGTGAGATGGCTAATAAAGGTTATATCTACCGTGGTGCTAAACCAGTTTACTGGTCTTGGTCATCTGAGTCTGCCCTTGCAGAAGCGGAGATTGAATATCATGACTTGGTTTCAACTTCCCTTTACTATGCAAATAAAGTAAAAGATGGCAAAGGTGTTCTAGATACAGATACTTATATCGTAGTCTGGACAACTACTCCATTTACCATCACGGCTTCTCGTGGTTTGACTGTTGGAGCAGATATTGATTACGTTTTGGTTCAACCTGCTGGTGAAGCTCGTAAGTTTGTTGTTGCTGCAGAATTGTTGACTAGTTTGTCTGAAAAATTTGGATGGGCTGATGTTCAAGTTTTGGCAACTTACCGTGGACAAGAACTCAACCACATCGTAACAGAACACCCATGGGATACAGCTGTAGATGAATTGGTTATCCTTGGTGACCACGTTACGACTGACTCTGGTACAGGTATTGTCCATACAGCCCCTGGTTTTGGTGAGGATGACTATAATGTCGGTATTGCTAATGGTCTTGAAGTTGCAGTGACTGTTGACGAACGCGGTATCATGATGGCCAATGCTGGTGCTGAGTTTGAAGGTCAATTCTATGACAAGGTGGTTCCAACTGTTATTGAAAAACTTGGCAACCTCCTTCTTGCCCAAGAAGAAATCTCTCACTCATACCCATTTGACTGGCGTACTAAGAAACCAATCATCTGGCGTGCAGTTCCACAATGGTTTGCCTCAGTTTCTAAATTCCGCCAAGAAATCTTGGACGAAATTGAAAAGGTTAAATTCCACTCAGAATGGGGTAAAGTCCGTCTTTACAATATGATCCGTGACCGTGGCGACTGGGTTATCTCTCGTCAACGTGCTTGGGGTGTTCCACTTCCAATCTTCTACGCTGAAGATGGTACAGCGATCATGACAGCTGAAATGATTGAACACGTGGCTCAACTCTTTGAGGAACACGGTTCTATCATCTGGTGGGAACGTGATGCTAAGGACCTCTTGCCAGAAGGATTTACTCATCCAGGTTCACCAAATGGCGAGTTCAAAAAAGAAACAGATATCATGGATGTTTGGTTTGACTCAGGTTCATCATGGAATGGAGTTGTGGTAAACCGTCCTGAGTTGACTTACCCAGCAGATCTTTACCTTGAAGGTTCTGACCAATACCGTGGATGGTTCAACTCTTCACTTATCACATCTGTTGCCAACCATGGCGTAGCACCTTACAAACAAATCTTGTCACAAGGATTTGCCCTTGATGGTAAAGGTGAGAAGATGTCTAAATCTCTTGGAAATACTATTGCTCCAAGCGATGTTGAAAAACAATTTGGTGCGGAAATCTTGCGTCTCTGGGTAACAAGTGTGGACTCAAGCAATGACGTGCGTATCTCTATGGATATCTTGAGCCAAGTCTCTGAAACTTACCGTAAGATTCGTAACACTCTTCGTTTCTTGATTGCTAATACATCTGACTTCAACCCAGCTCAAGACGCAGTAGCCTACGATGAGCTTCGTTCAGTTGATAAGTACATGACGATTCGCTTTAACCAGCTTGTGAAGACTATTCGTGATGCTTATGCTGACTTTGAATTCTTGACAATCTACAAGGCCTTGGTGAACTTTATCAACGTTGATTTGTCAGCCTTTTACCTTGATTTTGCCAAAGATGTTGTTTATATCGAAGGTGCCAAATCATTGGAACGCCGTCAAATGCAGACTGTCTTCTATGACATTCTTGTCAAAATCACCAAACTCTTGACACCAATCCTTCCTCATACCGCGGAAGAAATCTGGTCATATCTTGAGTTTGAAACAGAAGACTTCGTTCAATTGTCAGAATTGCCAGAAGCAGAGACGTTTGCTAACCAAGAAGAAATCTTGGATACATGGGCAGCCTTCATGGACTTTCGTGGACAAGCTCAAAAAGCCTTGGAAGAAGCTCGTAATGCCAAAGTAATCGGTAAATCACTTGAAGCACATTTGACAGTTTATCCAAACGAAGTGGTGAAAACTCTACTCGAAGCAGTAAACAGCAATGTAGCTCAACTTTTGATCGTGTCTGAATTGACTATCGCAGAAGGATCAGCTCCAGAAGCTGCTGTTAGCTTCGAAGATGTAGCCTTTACTGTTGAACGCGCTGCAGGTGAAGTATGTGACCGTTGCCGTCGTATCGACCCAACAACAGCAGAACGCAGCTACCACGCAGTCATCTGTGACCACTGTGCAAGCATCGTAGAAGAAAACTTTGCGGAAGCAGTCGCAGAAGGATTTGAAGCGAAATAAGTTGAAAAGTCTAGGGAAAACTCAATTTGAGAAGAAAAGACAACTAGTCTTATAGTCTATAAAACGCATTGTATCAAGGTTTTGAATATCTGATATGATGCGTTTTTATAATGTTTGAAGTTTATTGTCGTTTTCTTGTCTCAATTAGCCTTACATCGTTGTATATTGTTGAATTTCAAAAAGCTCATGAATCATCTGAAAAGTAGATTTCATGAGCTTTTATTTGTTGGCATTCTAAAGGGATTCATCAATCAAGTGTTTAAGATTTGATAGGAGATGCTCCAAAGTTAGGATTGTTTTCTGTTGGTTAGCTAGTTGGTAGAGATTTTGAAAGTAGTCTTGGATATCGTTCTCAAAATTTTGAGGTAGATGAGAGCAATTGTTTTTTGCGAACTGGAGCATGCGTTTTTCTCCTGGATGGAGCTGCTCATTGAAGGCGAAGAGCAAATCGAAATAAGAGGCGAAAAACTCACTAGTACGGTGATTGATGCTGAGTAAATCTTGGCGTTTGAGAGCTTTTTTGATTTGTCTTGAAAAAGCTGGCATAGCTTGGTCGAGAAGCAGGAATTGCTTGTTGATGATATTCTTTTTGAGCTCAGCTGGATAAGGCAGATTGTACTTTTTCTGGAGGGCAGCATAGTGACCATCTCGATCGTAGAGAATCTTGCTGTTGAGCAGATTGTACCACATACAAGTAGTGTAAGAATTCTGGGCTTGGTGCTCTAAAACTACGACCTGTAAAGTTTTGTCAAATTCGTCTAGAGAGCGGTAAATCAGTTCAATCTCTATGCCATTATTGAGAACACAATCATCCTCCAATTCCCAAAATTGATTGCCGATTTCCATATAGGAGCAGTGTTTACTGAGGATTTCTTTTCGTATGTCTGGCGAGAGAGGAGCACTGAGGTAGACATATACATCATAATCAGAGTCTTTGTCAAAATCTTGTCCGGCCCGTGATCCTCCTAGAGCTAGAGCCTCTACTTGTTCCAGTTGAGCCAATTCTTTAAAGAGATGTTGTGGCATAATGTTAACCTTTTTTATTTTTTGACATCATTCTAACAAAAAGCAAGGAGATTAGCAAGAGTGAAATGGAAATTTCTTTTCACATATTTGCTTATATTTGTTTAAAGTAATCCCACTGCCAAACAGTCCTTTCCTTTTTGGTTTTGACTAGCTTTTTTGTGAAAAATTGTGTAAAATAGAATAGATAAACGAGGGAAAACCTCGGAAAATTTAAAGGAGAATCCATCTAATGGTAAAATTGGTTTTTGCTCGCCACGGTGAGTCTGAATGGAACAAAGCTAACCTTTTCACTGGTTGGGCTGATGTTGATTTGTCTGAAAAAGGTACACAACAAGCGATTGACGCTGGTAAATTGATCAAAGAAGCTGGTATCGAATTTGACCAAGCTTACACTTCAGTATTGAAACGTGCTATCAAAACAACTAACTTGGCTCTTGAAGCTTCTGACCAATTGTGGGTTCCAGTTGAAAAATCATGGCGTTTGAACGAACGTCACTATGGTGGTTTGACTGGTAAAAACAAAGCTGAAGCTGCTGAACAATTTGGTGATGAGCAAGTTCACATCTGGCGTCGTTCATACGATGTATTGCCTCCAAACATGGATCGTGATGATGAGCACTCAGCTCACACAGACCGTCGTTACGCTTCACTTGACGACTCAGTCATTCCAGATGCTGAAAACTTGAAAGTGACTTTGGAACGTGCCCTTCCTTTCTGGGAAGATAAAATCGCTCCAGCTCTTAAAGATGGTAAAAACGTATTCGTAGGAGCTCACGGAAACTCAATCCGTGCCCTTGTAAAACATATCAAAGGTTTGTCAGATGACGAAATCATGGACGTAGAAATCCCTAACTTCCCACCATTGGTATTCGAATTCGACGAAAAATTGAACGTAGTTTCTGAATACTATCTTGGAAAATAAAAAATTGTAAGTCTAGAATTGATTTCTAGGCTTTTTATGTTAGTATGGTAGTATGATAAGGAATAAAAAACAAGATTATGTACTGACCTACAAGCAACCAGCTTCAACCACTTACAAGGGTTGGGAAGAAGAGGCCTTACCGATAGGCAATGGTTCTTTAGGGGCAAAAGTATTTGGGTTTATTGGAGCTGAGCGGATTCAATTCAATGAAAAGAGCCTTTGGTCTGGTGGACCTCAACCAGATAGTTCCGATTATCAGGGTGGAAATCTTCAGGATCAGTATGTTTTTTTAGCTGAGATTCGGCAAGCTTTAGAGAAGAGAGACTACAATACTGCTAAGGAACTGGCTGAACAGCACCTAGTCGGACCCAAAACGAGTCAATATGGGACCTATCTGTCCTTTGGGGATATTCTTATTGAGTTTAGCCAGCAAGGTAAGACTTTATCTCAGGTGACGGATTACCAGAGACAGTTGAATATCAGTAAGGCGCTTGCGACGACTTCTTATGCCTATAAAGAGACTATGTTTAAACGAGAAGCCTTTACCAGTTTTCCAGATGATCTCTTGGTTCAGCGTTTTACTAAGGAAGGGGCGGAAACTCTAGATTTTACTATAGAACTGTCCTTGACCCGCGATTTAGCTTCTGATGGAAAGTATGAGCAGAAAAAATCTGATTACAAGGAATGCCAGCTGGATATCTCCCCTTCTCATATCTTGATGAAGGGACGGGTTAAGGACAATGACCTGCAGTTTGCTAGCTGTCTAGCTTGGGAAACGGATGGAGATATTAGAGTCTGGTCAGATAAAGTTCAGATATCAGGAGCTAGTTATGCCAATCTCTTTTTGGCGGCTAAGACGGATTTTGCTCAAAATCCTGTTAGCAATTATCGCAAGAAAATAGATATAGCGCAACAGGTAAAGGACTTGGTGGAAGCAGCTAAAGAAAAGGGATATACTCAATTGAAATCAAGGCATATTGAGGACTACCAAGCCTTATTCCAGCGTGTTCAATTGGATTTGGGAACTGATGTAGACACATCCACTACAGATGATTTGCTAAAAAATTATAAGCCACAAGAGGGGCAGGTTTTGGAGGAGTTGTTCTTCCAGTATGGACGGTATTTATTGATTAGTTCGTCCAGAGATTGTCCAGATGCTCTACCAGCTAACTTGCAAGGGGTCTGGAATGCGGTCGACAATCCTCCGTGGAATTCGGACTATCACCTGAATATCAACCTGCAGATGAATTATTGGCCAGCCTATGTTACTAATCTTCTAGAGACGGCCTTTCCGGTCATCAATTATATAGATGATTTGCGTGTCTATGGTCGTCTAGCGGCTGCAAGGTATGCAGGAATCGTCTCTCAGGAAGGGGAGGAGAATGGTTGGTTGGTTCATACTCAAGCGACTCCTTTTGGCTGGACGGCACCTGGTTGGGATTACTATTGGGGTTGGTCACCAGCTGCCAATGCATGGATGATGCAAACCGTTTATGAAGCCTATTCATTTTACAGAGACCAAGACTATCTCAGGGAGAAAATTTATCCCATGTTGAGGGAAACGGTTCGTTTTTGGCATGATTTTTTACATGAGGATAAGGAGGCGCAGCGTTGGGTGTCTTCTCCGTCTTATTCTCCAGAACATGGGCCGATTTCGATTGGCAATACCTATGACCAATCTCTGATTTGGCAATTATTTCATGATTTTATTCAGGCTGCTCAGGAATTGGGACTGGATGGGGATTTGTTGACTGAGGTCAAGGAGAAGTTTGACTTGCTTAATCCTCTTCAAATCACTCAATCTGGTCGAATCAGGGAGTGGTATGAAGAGGAAGAGCAGCATTTTCAAAATGAGAAAGTGGAGGCCCAGCATCGGCACGCTTCCCATCTAGTGGGACTCTATCCTGGCACTCTCTTTAGCTACAAGGGACAGGAGTATCTTGAAGCTGCGCGTGCCAGCCTCAATGATCGTGGAGATGGAGGCACAGGCTGGTCCAAGGCTAATAAGATCAATCTTTGGGCGCGTCTAGGAGATGGCAATCGAGCCCATAAATTATTAGCAGAGCAGTTAAAGACATCCACCTTGCCCAATCTTTGGTGCACCCATCCTCCTTTTCAGATAGATGGTAATTTTGGTGCTACGAGTGGCATGGCAGAAATGTTGCTCCAGTCTCATACAGCTTATCTGGTTCCTCTAGCTGCCCTACCCGATGCTTGGTCAACAGGTTCTGTTTCAGGCTTAATGGCACGTGGACATTTTGAAGTTAGCATGAGGTGGGAGAATAAAAAACTCTTACAGATGACCATTTTATCAAGAAGTGGGGGAGATTTGCGAGTCTCTTATCCAGGTATTGAGAAGAGTGTGATTAAAATGAATCAAGAAAAAATAAAATCGAAATGCATGGGGAAAGATTGTATTTCAGTGGCGACAGCAGAAGGTGATTTTGTTCAATTTTATTTTTAAGAAGGTGATAGAAGGCAGTAATTTGATACTGCCTTTTAATAAGGATTTAAGAATGTAAGCAGTTTCCAACTAGTTGAAAAAGCGTTATAATGGTAGTAGGAAGTAATTTGTTTGAGAGAGGGTGGGTCTGATGGCTTATATTGAGATGAAACACTGTTACAAGCGTTATCAGGTTGGGGACACGGAGATTGTGGCCAATCGCGATGTGAATTTTGAGATTGAAAAGGGTGAATTGGTGATTATTCTAGGTGCATCTGGTGCAGGCAAGTCAACGGTTCTTAACCTTCTTGGGGGAATGGATACCAATGATGAGGGGGAAATCTGGATTGATGGTGCCAATATTGCAGACTATAGTTCGCACCAGAGAACCAATTACCGTCGCAATGATGTAGGCTTTGTTTTTCAGTTTTATAATCTAGTTTCCAATCTAACCGCTAAGGAAAATGTGGAGTTGGCTTCAGAAATCGTGACAGATGCCTTGAATCCTGAACAGGTCTTGACAGATGTAGGTCTGGCTCATCGTCTCAATAACTTTCCAGCCCAGCTTTCTGGAGGGGAGCAACAGCGAGTCTCCATTGCACGCGCGGTAGCTAAAAATCCTAAAATTCTCCTTTGTGACGAACCGACAGGCGCCTTGGATTATCAGACGGGCAAGCAAGTCTTGAAAATTCTGCAAGATATGTCTCGTCAAAAGGGAGCGACGGTAATCATCGTGACTCACAATGGAGCTTTGGCGCCCATTGCTGATCGCGTGATTCATATGCACGATGCCAGTGTCAAGGATGTGGTGAGGAACCAGTATCCTCAGGATATCGACAGTTTGGAGTACTAGCATGATCAAGCGAAAAACCTATTGGAAGGACTTAATTCAGTCCTTCACAGGCTCCAAGGGGCGTTTTTTATCCATCTTAACCTTGATGATGTTGGGATCTCTAGCCTTAGTAGGCCTCAAAGTAACCAGCCCCAACATGGAGGCGACAGCTAATGATTATTTAACAACTGCTCAAACCTTGGATTTGGCAGTTATGTCTAATTATGGTTTGGATCAAGCAGATCAAGAAGAACTAAAACAGACGGAGGGCGCAGAGGTTGAGTTTGGCTATTTGACAGATGTGACTATGGAAAATGGGCAGGATGCCATTCGGCTGTACTCCAAACCAGAGCGAATTTCAACCTTTCAGCTAAGAGAGGGACGACTTCCTCAGTTAGACAAGGAAATCGCTTTGGCCACTCATTTGCAAGGCCAATACAGCGTGGGACAGGAAATTAGTTTTAAAGAAAAAGAAGAGGGTCATTCCTCTTTAAAAGACCATACTTATACCATTACTGGTTTTGTGGATTCAGCTGAAATCCTCTCTCAGCGAGATATGGGCTACGCAGGAAGTGGAAGTGGGACTCTGACAGCCTATGGGGTGATTTTACCTAGTCAGTTTGATCAGAAAGTCTACAATATAGCTCGTTTGAAATATCAAGATTTATCAGAATTAAATGCCTTTTCATCAGCTTATGAAGAAAAATCTAAGCAACATCAGGAAGACCTTGAACAAGCTTTGTCAGATAATGGAAAGGCACGTCTGCAATTCTTGAAAAAAGAAGGCCAAGAGTCTCTCGATAAGGGGCAAGAGACCCTTGATAAGGCTGAGACTAATTTGCAGGAAGGCAAGAGTCGTTTAGCAACTGCTCAAGCTCGTTTACAGGCTCAGGAAAGTCAACTAGCCTTGCTACCTCAAGTTCAGAGAGAGCAGGCTAGTGCTCAACTTACCCAAGCTAAGCAGGAATTGAGCAAGGAAGAGGACAAAATAAAGCAGGCTGAACAAAATTTAGCCCAAGAAAAGGAAAAATTAGAAAAACATCAGCAAGTCTTGGATGAATTAGCTGAGCCCAAGTATCAAGTCTATAATCGTCAGACCATGCCTGGCGGTCAGGGCTACCTCATGTACAGCAATGCTTCAGCCAGTATTCGGGCAGTGGGCAATATCTTTCCTGTAGTGCTTTATGCCGTAGCAGCTATGGTGACCTTTACAACCATGACTCGTTTTGTGGATGAAGAGCGAACTCATGCAGGGATTTTTAAGGCCTTGGGCTATCGTAGTAAGGATATTATCGTCAAGTTTCTCCTATACGGTCTAGTAGCTGGGACTGTAGGAACAGCTCCAGGTAGCATACTTGGACATTATTTACTAGCAGGTGTGATTTCAAGTGTCATTACAAAAGGCATGGTGGTGGGAGAAACCCAGATTCAGTTCTATTGGACCTATAGCTTACTGGCTCTTGTCTTGAGTTGGTTGGCGAGTGTGCTACCAGCCTACTTGGTAGCTCGTAGGGAACTTCATGACGAAGCAGCCCAGCTTTTATTGCCTAAACCTCCTGTTAAAGGAGCTGAAATCTTACTGGAGCGCATCGGTTTTATCTGGCGTCGTCTCAGTTTTACCCATAAGGTAACAGCCCGTAATATCTTCCGTTATAAACAGCGGATGTTGATGACGATCTTTGGTGTGGCAGGTTCAGTCGCTCTGCTCTTTGCAGGTTTGGGAATTCAATCCTCTGTAGCAGGAGTTCCGTATAGACAGTTTCAACAAATCCAACAGTATCAAATGATTGTCTCTGAAAATCCTAGTGGGACCAATCAGGACAAGGCAGAGTTAGAAGAAGTGTTGAAAGGGCAGGATATCCAAGCCTATCAGAAAATCTATTCAAAAACGCTAGACAAGGATTTCAAAGGTAAGGCTGGTCTTCAGACTGTTACCCTTATGATGACAGAGAAGGAGGATTTGACTCCCTTTATTCATCTGCAAAATCATCAGCAAGAGTTGACATTAAAAGATGGAGTTGTCATCACAGCTAAACTAGCCCAGTTGGCAGGTGTCAAGGTTGGACAGACTCTAGAAATTGAAGGTAAGGAATTAACGGTTGCTGCTATTACTGAGAACTACGTTGGTCACTTTATTTATATGAGTCAGGCTAGCTATGAGCAAATTTACGGCCAGCTACCCCAAGCCAACACTTATCTGGTTTCGCTAAGGGATACCAGTGCAACTAGTATCGAAAGGCAGGCCGGCTTACTTATGAATCAAGCTGCGGTGTCCAGCGTTGTCCAAAATGCTTCAGCCATTCGACTCTTTGACTCCGTCGCTAGCTCACTCAATCAGACTATGACCATCTTGGTCATCGTATCGGTTCTGTTGGCTATCGTTATCCTTTACAATCTAACCAACATTAACGTAGCTGAGAGAATCCGTGAACTCTCCACTATCAAGGTTCTCGGTTTTCATAATAATGAAGTCACTCTCTACATTTACCGTGAGACGATTGTGCTGTCCCTTGTGGGAATCGTACTTGGTTTGGTATCTGGTTTCTATTTACATCAATTTTTGATTCAAATGATTTCGCCTGCTACTATTCTCTTTTATCCGCAGGTAGGCTGGGAAGTCTATGTAATCCCAGTGGCAGCAGTAAGCATCATTTTGACCTTGCTTGGTTTCTTCGTCAATCATCATCTGAGAAAGGTTGATATGCTTGAAGCCTTGAAATCTGTAGAGTAAGGTAGTTGCTTTTATCTGATTGAACTTATATATACTCGTAAACAAAAAATCCTCCGTTTCAAAGAGTAGGGAACTCTTTGTGACAGAGGATTTTTTCTATAGGGCTTTAGCAGCTGCAATTGCGGCTTCGAAGTTTGGTTCAGAGTTGATATTGTCCACGTATTCAACGTAGCGAATAGTATTGTCAGTATCGAGGACAAAGACTGCGCGTGCCAATAGGTGCCACTCATTGATTAAGAGAGCATAATCACGTCCAAAGGAATGGTCGAAATAGTCTGAGAGCATGATGGCATTTTCAATACCTTCAGCACCGCACCAACGTTTTTGAGCAAAAGGTAGGTCCATGGAAACAGTCAATACGACCGTGTTGTCCAGTCCAGCCAGTTCTTCATTAAAGCGACGCGTTTGAGTTGAGCAGATACCTGTATCGATAGAAGGCACGACACTCAAAACTTTTTTCTTGCCATCAAAATCAGCCAGAGATTTTTTAGAAAGGTCTGTTGTAGTGAGTGAAAAATCAAGCGCCTTGTCGCCGACTTGTAGTTGTTTACCTGTAAAGCTCACAGGATTTCCTAGGAAAGTTACCATAAGATACTCCAATCTTTTTTCTTCCATTGTAGCTGAAACAGTCAGAATTTTCCAATGATTTGACCGGAAATATGGGCATAGAAAAAACGCCAGCTCGCGTGAGAATGACGTTTTTCAGAGGCTTATACTCAATGAAAATCAAAGAGCAAACTAGGAAGCTAGCCACAGGCTGTACTTGAGTACGGCAAGGCGACGCTGACGTGGTTTGAATTTGATTTTCGAAGAGTATTATTTTGCCAATCCTTCAGCAATCTTATCAAGGTTGTATTTCATCATGTTGTAGTAGCTGTCGCCTTCTTTACCTTGTTCTGCGATAGAGTCAGTAAAGATTTGTGCGTAGATTGGGATGTTTGTGTCTTGTGAAACAGTCTTCATTGGACGGTCATCCACACTTGATTCTACAAAGAGGGAAGGAGTTTTTGTTTGGCGAAGTTTTTCAACCAAGGTCTTGATTTGGTCAGGAGTTCCTTCTTCTTCAGTGTTGATTTCCCAGATATAGGCACTTGGGACACCGTAGGCTTTAGAGAAGTATTTGAAGCATCCTTCACTGGTTACGATGAGTTTTTTCTCAGCAGGGATGTTGTTAAATTTCTCCTTAGCTTCCTTGTCAAGTTTGTCTAGCTTATCAGTATATTCTTTGAGATTTTTTTCGTAGAATTCCTTGTTGCTAGGGTCTTTAGCGCTCAATTGTTTTGCGATATTTTTAGCAAAAATCATACCGTTTTCAAGGTTAAGCCAAGCGTGTGGGTCTTCTTTGCCTTTTTCGTTTTGGCCTTCAAGGTAGATAACATCAACGCCTTCGCTGACTGCAAAGTAGTCTTTGTTTTCAGTTTTCTTAGCATTTTCTACCAATTTTGTAAACCAAGCATTGCCACCTGTTTCAAGGTTGATACCGTTATAGAAAATCAAATCAGCTTGAGAAGTTTTCTTAACGTCTTCAGGGAGTGGTTCGTATTCGTGTGGGTCTTGGCCAACAGGAACGATACTGTGAAGATCAATCTTGTCACCAGCAATATTTTTAGTAATATCAGCGATGATTGAGTTTGTGGCAACAACTTTTAGTTTTTGACCAGAAGCTGCATCTTTTTTTCCACTAGCACATGCTACAAGAGCGATGACGGAAAGAAAGAGAACGAGTAATGTACCTAATTTTTTCATTAGATCCTCCAATTTATTGGGGTTTTGCCCCTTATTTTAACAAATGTTTATTTTTCAGTTTCAAATATCGTTGTTTTGGAGCGATAAAGAAGCTAATGAGAAAGAAACTAGCAGCTGTGAGCACGATACTAGAACCTGCCGCAACGTTAAAGCTATAACCGATAAAGAGTCCCAAAACTGAAGCTATCGCTCCAAAGGTTGAGGAAAGGAAAATCATGCTTTTCAGGCTATTAGCATAAAGATAAGCAGTTGCAGCTGGGGTAATCAGCATGGCTACAATCAGGATAGTTCCGACACTTTGCATGGCTGTCACAGACACGAGAGTCAGGAGTACCATGAGAAGGTAGTGATAGAAATTGACAGGCATTCCCATGGCTTTAGCCAAGAGTTCATCAAAGGAAGTTATCAAGAGTTGCTTGAAGAAAATCCAGATTAACAAGAGAATGACTGCCCCAACACCCATAGTAATAAACATATCCGTATCTTGGACGGCTAGGATATTACCAAAAAGGATATGGAAAAGGTCAGTTGAACTTTTAGCGACACTAATCAAGATGATACCGAGGGCTAAGAAAGAAGAAAAGGTAATGCCGATGGCGGTATCGCTTTTGATAATCGAGTTCCCCTTGATGTAGGTAATGATGATAGCAGCTAGCAATCCAAAGACAATGGCTCCGATAAAGAAGTCAACGCCTAAGATGAAGGAGAGGGCTACACCTGGCAAGACAGCATGTGAAATGGCATCTCCCATGAGTGACATCCCGCGTAGGATGATGAAACATCCCACAGCTCCAGCTACGACCCCGATGACAATAGCCGTTATCAAGGCATTTTGTAAGAAATGGAATTTTTGTAATCCATCGATAAATTCTGCAATCATAGGTCACCTCCATTGAAAAATAGTCGATTACCGTAAGCTTCTTTGAGATTGGATTCGGTAAAGGTTTCTTTGGTTGGACCAAAGGCAATCACTTCTCGATTGACAAGCAAGACTTGATCGAAGTAGTGGGGAACCTTGC
Organism: Streptococcus pseudopneumoniae; assembly: GCF_001070815.1. Lineage (GTDB taxonomy): Bacteria > Bacillota > Bacilli > Lactobacillales > Streptococcaceae > Streptococcus > Streptococcus pseudopneumoniae_P. The sequence goes on from NZ_JVLX01000058.1 coordinate 42,031, forward strand.
TGAGGTCGTGGTGGACGATGAGAACCGTCTTTCCAGCTTTTTTCAGATCTCTCAGCGTATTCATGATGATTTCTTCACTGACTGAGTCAATCCCAACAAAGGGTTCATCCAAGAGGATATAGTCGGCTTCCTGCACCAGACATCTGGCAATCAAGACCCGCTGGAATTGACCTCCAGACAGTTGACTGATTTGACGTTCAGCGTAGTCAGCTAGACCGACAATTTCAAGGGCCTCTTGCACTTTCTTCCAATGTTTAGCTTTTAAACTGTGAAAGAGAGGAATAGAGGGAAATAGTCCTAGCGAGACACATTCCTTGACCTTGATGGGAAAGTTGTAGTCGATATTGATTTTTTGTTCGACATAGGCGATTCGATGTAAGGATTTTTTAACTTCCTTGTCATCGAGAAATGCCTGACCTTGATGTGGGATAATTCCCAGCATCCCTTTTAATAATGTTGATTTCCCAGCACCGTTTGGACCAATGATACCGGTAATTGTTGGTCCTTGGAGCACTAGTGAAATATCCTTAAGTGCCAACGTTTCTTTGTAGGAGACACTGAGGTTTTCGATACGTATCATACAGTTGTATTCCTCCTGTCTCTTAATATACATTAAAAAAAAAATTAAGTCAAGTTAATTTTTGAAAAAATTAAAATAATAACTGAAAAATGATGGAAAAGGAAAGTTCATTTTTAATTGCATTCCCAAGCAATTTTTGTTAAGCTAGCAATAACTTAAAAAAATGAAAGCGAGAACAAGATGACACGTTATCAAGATGATTTTTATGATGCAATCAATGGAGAATGGCAGAAGACAGCTGAAATCCCAGCAGATAAGTCTCAAACAGGTGGTTTTGTTGATTTAGACCAGGAAATTGAAGACTTGATGCTTGCGACAACAGACAAGTGGTTGGCAGGTGAAGAGGTGCCTGAGGATGCTATCTTGGCAAACTTTGTCAAATACCACCGCCTAGTTCGTGATTTTGACAAGAGAGAAGCTGACGGTATCACACCTGTCTTATCACTCCTTAAAGAATTCCAAGAATTGGAGACTTTTGCAGATTTTACAGCTAAACTAGCAGAGTTTGAGCTTGCAGGAAAACCAAACTTCCTTCCTTTTGGTGTATCGCCAGACTTTATGGATGCCAGAATCAACGTTTTATGGGCTAGCGCTCCAAGCACGATTCTGCCAGATACGACCTACTATGCAGAAGATCATCCTCAGCGCGAAGAGCTCTTGACTCTTTGGAAAGAAAGCAGCGCAAATCTCCTCAAAGCTTATGATTTCTCTGATGCAGAAATTGAAGACTTGCTAGAGAAAAGACTAGAATTGGACCGTCGAGTTGCGGCAGTGGTGCTCTCTAATGAAGAAAGTTCAGAGTATGCTAAACTTTACCATCCATATGCTTACGAAGATTTCAAGAAATTTGCGCCTGCTCTACCTTTGGATGACTTCTTCCAAGCCGTTCTTGGACAAGTACCAGACAAGGTTATCGTAGACGAGGAACGTTTCTGGCAAGCAGCAGATCAATTCTATAGTGAAGAGGCCTGGCCTCTCCTCAAGGCAACCTTAATTTTAAGTGTTGTCAATCTCTCAACCAGCTATTTAACAGAAGAAATCCGTGTCTTGTCAGGTGCCTATAGCCGTGCGCTTTCAGGAGTTCCAGAAGCCAAAGACAAGGTCAAGGCAGCCTACCAGCTAGCACAAGGTCCTTTCAAACAAGCCTTGGGTCTCTGGTATGCCCATGAAAAATTCTCCCCAGAGGCTAAGGCAGACGTGGAGAAAAAAGTGGCAACTATGATTGATGTTTATAAGGAACGCTTGGCTAAAAATGACTGGCTGACTCCTGAAACTCGTGACAAGGCCATCGTCAAACTCAATGTTATCAAGCCTTATATCGGTTACCCTGAAGAATTGCCAGAACGCTATAAGGACAAGGTAGTGGATGAGACTGCTAGTCTTTTTGACAATGCTCTAGCCTTTGCGCGTGTGGAAATCAAACACAGTTGGAGCAAGTGGAATCAGCCTGTTGACTACAAGGAATGGGGCATGCCTGCTCATATGGTCAATGCCTACTACAATCCTCAGAAGAACCTGATTGTCTTCCCAGCAGCTATTTTACAGGCGCCTTTCTATGACTTACATCAGTCGTCTTCTGCTAACTACGGTGGTATTGGTGCAGTTATTGCCCACGAAATTTCCCATGCCTTTGATACCAACGGAGCATCCTTTGATGAAAATGGTAGCCTCAAGGATTGGTGGACAGAGAGTGACTATACTGCCTTCAAGGAGAAAACGCAAAAAGTTATTGACCAATTTGATGGACAAGATTCTTATGGAGCAACCATTAACGGTAAATTGACTGTGTCAGAAAACGTGGCTGACTTGGGAGGAATCGCTGCAGCGCTTGAAGCAGCTAAGAGAGAACCAGACTTCTCAGCAGAAGAGTTCTTCTACAACTTCGGTCGCATCTGGCGCATGAAAGGTCGCCCAGAATTTATGAAACTTTTGGCTAGCGTCGATGTGCACGCACCAGCCAAACTCCGTGTCAATGTGCAAGTACCAAACTTCGATGATTTCTTTACAACCTATGATGTCAAAGAAGGAGACGGTATGTGGCGTTCACCAGAAGACCGCGTGATTATTTGGTAATGTAAAAAATCTAGTCATCAGAAAAAGGCATCCAATCAGGTGTGAAAACCTTGACTGGATGCCTTTTACAATGGAAAGATTTGCTGGATAGTTTACTTAAATTGTGCTATTGATTGTCATCATTTTACTAGAAAAAAGGATTGAAAGTTTTTTCGTGAGCAATAGTAGTAGCTGGACCATGTCCTGGATAGACATCATAGTTTGGTAGGGTGAAGAGTTGGGTCTGGATACTATGAAGGAGTTGCTCCATGCTACCAGTCGGAAGATCCGTCCGTCCGATTGTTTCACGGAACAAAGCATCTCCTGTCAAGACTAGGTGAGCTTGCGGAAAGACGATAGAAACACCGCCGATAGAGTGCCCTGGTGTTGGCAAGACAGTGAAACGAAATTCCTCTAGTTGGTATTCTTCGTGAAAGATAAAAGTGTGTTCTGCAGGTTTTGCGACCACATCTGCCATATCATCGTGACGAGGGAGACCAGAGAGATTATCGACAGGAGTGTAGAGCCAGCTGGCTTCGTTCTCTGCGATATAGACAGGAGGATTGCCAAAAGTTTCGCGAACCAAGTCCAGGCTAATGATATGGTCATAATGGGCGTGGGTAAGGAGAATAGCGCAGATCGGTTTGTTGATCTTCTCGATGGTCTGACGAATAGCTTCCCAATGGCTGCCAGGATCGACAACGATGAGGTGTTTTTCACCTTCTAGGTAATAGGTATTTTCATAGGCAACAGGATTGACGGTTTTATGGATTTTCATATTGACTCCAATCTCAAAGAATGTACTAAGATAAGTATAGCACAGTTGGGGAGAATAGGTAAGGATTTAGAATGAATTTAAAAACCAGCATGACTAGATGAAGACAGGCTGGTTAACAATTTATCAATATTGGAGAGGTGTCAATTGCCCTTCATAGGTTGCATAAACTCCGTCATTAGCTTGTTTGATAGACGTGATGTTTAGAGTGCCACCGTAGTTGGCTTCTCTTTTGTCGCTATACTCACTATAAGTTATCCTATTGGGCAGGTTCTGGTCGTTAGCATAATATTGAACGACTGTTTTTTTATAGCTTTGCTGGCTGAATAGGAACAGGCAACTAACTCCTAACACTAGGAGAGCAAAGATAGAAATACCAGTTTTTTTCATAGGTGTTCTCCTTATAAACTAAAGGATAAAAGAAAGTATCTTGAGGATTTTTAATTCCAAAATCCAGTCAAGGTACCAGTGTATGTGACACGAGTTCCATCGTTTATCTTTTGTATCTTCAATGGAATTGGGGAAGTCAGAAAGTCTTTCGGTTACAATATGGTTTCCGTTCTTCTATCTCTCCTTCTATCACCTAAGTTTAAAATCTAACTTCGTAATATATTATAGAATAATAATTCAGAATTATCAAGCAATTCTGAATTATTTTTTTCTTATTCTGTTCCAATCTAGTTTTCATATTCTTAAAAAAGTGATAAAATGGTAGGAAGAATTGGAGAGTAGAGATGCCAAAAGAAGTGAATTTAACAGGCGATGAAGTTGTCGCTTTAACACAGAAATATTTATCGGAAGAAGATGTGGCTTTTGTCCATAAGGCCTTGGTTTACGCCGTTGAATGCCATAGTGGTCAATATCGTAAATCAGGTGAACCTTATATCATTCACCCTATCCAAGTAGCAGGTATTTTAGCTAAGCTCAAGTTGGATGCTGTGACAGTAGCTTGTGGTTTCTTGCATGATGTGGTGGAAGATACTGATGCGACCTTGGACGATTTGGAAAGAGAGTTTGGTCCTGATGTGCGGGTGATTGTTGACGGGGTTACCAAGCTTGGTAAGGTCGAGTACAAATCGATCGAGGAGCAGTTGGCTGAAAATCATCGCAAGATGCTTATGGCCATGTCTGAGGACATCCGCGTTATCTTGGTCAAACTGTCTGACCGCTTGCACAATATGCGGACCCTGAAACACCTTCGAAAAGACAAGCAGGAGCGTATTTCCAAAGAAACAATGGAAATTTATGCCCCGCTTGCCCATCGTTTGGGGATTTCCAGTGTCAAATGGGAATTGGAAGACCTATCTTTCCGTTATCTCAATCCAACGGAGTTTTACAAGATTACCCATATGATGAAGGAAAAACGCAGAGAGCGTGAAGCCTTGGTGGATGAGGTGGTCACAAAATTAGAGGAATATACGACAGATCGTCATCTAAATGGAAAGATTTACGGTCGTCCCAAGCATATTTACTCGATTTTCCGCAAAATGCAGGATAAGAGAAAACGTTTTGAGGAAATCTATGACTTGATTGCCATTCGCTGTATTTTGGATACCCAAAGTGATGTTTATGCCATGCTTGGTTATGTGCATGAACTTTGGAAACCAATGCCAGGTCGTTTCAAAGATTATATCGCTAACCGTAAGGCTAATGGTTACCAGTCTATCCATACGACTGTCTATGGTCCAAAAGGGCCGATTGAATTCCAGATTCGGACCAAGGAAATGCACGAGGTGGCTGAGTACGGGGTTGCGGCTCACTGGGCTTATAAGAAAGGCATCAAGGGGCAGGTTAACAGCAAGGAATCAGCCATTGGGATGAACTGGATCAAGGAGATGATGGAACTCCAAGACCAGGCTGATGATGCTAAGGAATTTGTAGATTCAGTTAAGGAAAACTATCTGGCTGAGGAGATTTATGTCTTTACTCCAGATGGAGCTGTTCGTTCCCTTCCAAAAGATTCAGGACCGATTGACTTTGCCTATGAAATCCATACAAAAGTCGGGGAAAAAGCAACTGGTGCCAAGGTCAATGGTCGTATGGTTCCACTGACAACCAAGCTCAAGACAGGGGATCAGGTTGAAATTGTCACCAACCCCAACTCCTTTGGGCCGAGCCGTGACTGGCTCAATATGGTTAAGACCAGCAAGGCGCGCAACAAGATTCGTCAGTTCTTTAAAAACCAAGACAAGGAATTATCTGTCAACAAGGGCCGTGAGATGCTGATGGATCAGTTCCAAGAAAATGGCTATGTGGCCAATAAATTCATGGACAAGCGTCATATGGACCAAGTTCTACAAAAGACCAGCTACAAGACAGAAGAATCCCTCTTTGCGGCCATTGGTTTTGGAGAAATCGGTGCTATTACCGTCTTTAACCGTCTGACTGAAAAGGAACGCCGTGAAGAAGAACGTGCCAAGGCCAAGGCTGAGGCAGAAGAACTTGTCAAAGGTGGCGAGGTCAAGGTTGAGAACAAAGAAACCCTTAAGGTTAAGCATGAGGGTGGAGTGGTCATTGAAGGTGCCTCAGGTCTCCTAGTGCGGATTGCTAAGTGTTGTAATCCTGTTCCTGGTGACGATATTGTTGGCTACATCACAAAGGGGCGTGGTGTGGCTATTCACCGTGTGGACTGTATGAACCTGCGCGCCCAAGAAAACTATGAGCAACGTCTCCTTGATGTGGAGTGGGAAGACCAGTATTCAAACTCAAATAAGGAGTATATGGCTCATATCGATATCTACGGCCTCAACCGTACAGGGTTGTTGAACGATGTACTGCAAGTTCTTTCAAACACAACTAAGAATATCTCAACAGTCAACGCCCAACCAACCAAGGATATGAAATTTGCTAATATCCATGTATCCTTCGGTATTGCCAACCTCTCGACACTGACTTCGGTTGTGGACAAGATTAAGAGTGTGCCAGAAGTATACTCTGTCAAACGGACTAACGGTTAATTGCCCTAGCCCTTACTAGAAAGGCTATTATGAAAATCATTATCCAACGGGTTAAAAAAGCCCAAGTGAGTATCGAAGGTCAGGTTCAGGGAAAAATCAATCAGGGACTCTTATTGCTGGTTGGTGTTGGACCAGAGGACCAAGAGGAAGATTTGGACTATGCTGTGAGAAAACTGGTCAATATGCGGATTTTTTCAGACGCAGAAGGCAAGATGAACCTGTCTGTCAAAGATATTGAAGGAGAAATCCTCTCTATTTCTCAGTTTACCCTCTTTGCGGATACCAAGAAAGGCAATCGTCCAGCCTTTACAGGGGCAGCTAAGCCTGATATGGCATCAGACTTCTATGATGCTTTCAACCAAAAATTAGCGCAAGAAGTTCCCGTTCAGACAGGCATTTTTGGAGCGGATATGCAGGTTGAGCTGGTCAATGACGGACCAGTCACCATTATACTTGATACTAAAAATAGATAAGAAAGACCAAGCCCAGCCGGCTTGGTTTTTCTTATCTATCATAAAATACTCCAAAATGAAATCTGTTTCTGATAGGCCTTAGGAAAATCTCTTTTCAGGCTTTGGCTTATGCGATAGGAAGGGATGAGGTGTCCTAGGATTAGGAGAGTTCCCAGAAGGAGAAGTGGCATACCACTTAAACATATCAAGGAGAGAATCATCAGGATATCCCATAGGAGGATTTGTAAGGTAAAACGCCAGAATCTCGGTCTAATCTGGGAATAAAGGTGACTAAAGTGGTCACAAAGTTGGTTGGAAAGATAGGTCAATAGCACAGGATGAAAGAAAATAATACTCTTCGAAAATCTCTTCAAACCACGTCAGCGTCGCCTTACCTTACTCAAGTACAGCTTGCGGCTAGCTTCCTAGTTTGCTCTTTGATTTTCATTGAGTATAAGCCAACCACTATAAATCAAAATCCAATTCCAAGTAAGTCCCTCTTTAAATGTCAAAAATGCCAGCATAATTCCATCGATGATAAGGAGTTGAATGGTTTTGATGGAGATAATTTTTTTCATGATAAAACCTTCTTTTCCTTAGAGACACTCCCACAAAGAGATGTGTTTGTCGTAAAAGTCTTGATAGTTTTCTCTTAGGTAGTCAGCTGTCATATAATATAAAGTAGAATGGCAAGCAGTGATGATTGGCATAAGAGATGAAAAACGATGAGAACTAACGAAGGTTAAAAGGACAAAAAATAGAAAATCAATGGAGAGCACTCCTAAATAGTAGAAGTGAATCTTTTTATGGATTTGAGGATAAATCTCAGCGAATTGATGTTTGAGTCGGACAACCAAGCGAAATAGCAGGAGTCCTTGAGCAAGGAGGAAAATGAAGCCAGAGAGCAAGAGCCACTCCAAAGATGTCTCGGGTTTTTTGCTAAAAAATGCGAATAGTAGCAAATCGATAACTGCAATTGTTGTAAAATGGAGTCTAAAGAGTTTTTCATGACAAGACCTCCCTCCTTTATCTAGCTTCATTCTACTCCAAAAGAATGGGAGTTACAAGTAAAATGATAAAAATAGCAGAAGGGAGATTCTCTTAAGTTGGCTAGTATTCTTTATTTGAGTTTTCTTCTATTATCTAACTTCTTCATCATTCCAGACAAATAAAGCTCCAATTGCATTGAGGATATAAAAGATGTATTTTCCGATATTGGCAAAATTTCCTTGAATACCAGCTTTTGTCAGCTGAACGAAATTGTAAATCAACCAAAAGCCCCACTGAGTTGTTAGTTTCAATGCGTTAAAAGCATTGGCAATGAGGGACAGTGCAAAGGCAATAGTTGTTACGTAGGCAAGGAGATTCATCTTGCCCCCATATCCGATATAGTTGGTCACAAAGGCAAAGAGGAAGGCGATGATGGAAATGATGATGGCTACCAATTTTACCTGTTTTTGGCTCATTTGGTTGGGTCTGCCTTCTTGCGAAGCTTCCCATTTCTTAATAGCAAAGGTATAAATGAGGAAGGTGACAGGATAGGTGATAATGGCCGCCTTATTTCCAAGGATATAATCAATGGTACCAGATAAGATCGTATTGACAATACCAAAGTAATTTCCCCATTTGCTTAATTTTCCAGTGAAACGAGTGGACAACATGGAAATCCCAACATTGGTTACGGAAATCAAACCAAAGGGAACAAGGGCAGTCCAGGGGCCCCAATCTACAAATTTATCGAGGCGTGAGTTGAGGTAACCAGATGCAATCGCAATCCCAACGACCAAAGCAACCCCGAAGAGGTCAAACCATTTGGATGTCGCAAAAATTTTTAGTGATTTTTTCATATATTAAGATATCTTTCTTTTTTGACAAATATTATATAACTAAATGAAAGTAAAATCAAATGATAGAAATAAAACCCTGAAAATAAAATTTTCAGGGGTGGTTGGGGTACTTAAGAAATTAGTCGATTTTTTCGACATAGAGCTGTTTGGCAATGTCCATACCTACTTGTAAATCCTCTTCTTTACTGAGGATAGTGAAGGTATTGCTGAAGCCATCAAACTGCTGGACTTGGAGACAGTCACCGATGTGAAGTGAGTGCTTATCCAAATAATGGAGAATGTCAAAACTATCGTGCACCCGAGTCAGGCGGTAGGCGCCAGCTTCCTTGATGTCAGCTAGTGGCAGGTTATTGATTTCAACCAGGAGTTCTCCCTTGGCAGGAATAGTTCCTCCGTGAGGGCAGGTCTTGGGGAATCCAAGCAATTTTTCTAGTCTCTCCACGAATAGCTCAGAGACAGTATGTTCCAATACCTCAGCTTCCTCGTGAATTTGGTCACTCGTATAGTCTAAATGATGGACTAGAAAAACTTCAATCAAACGGTGCTTACGATAGAGCTCAGAGACCAGTTTGAGCCCGAGGTCAGTCAGTAGATAGCCACATTCCTTGTCCTTAAGGATGAGATTTTCGCTCTTCATCCGTTTAATCATTTCAGTTACGGCAGGGGGAGAGACTTGCATGCGAGCCGCAATTTCCTTGTTGGTGATTTTATGCAAATCTATGCCAATTTCATAAATACATTTTAGATAGTCTTCTTTATTCGGGGTCATTCGCTTCCTCTTGTCTAATATCTATATCTAGTATATCAAAAAAAGCTAGATTTCTCTAGCTGTGACTTTTTATGTTATACTTATTGCAAGAGAAAAAACGAGGAGATGGATATGACGAAAATAGCTCTTCTTTCAGATATTCATGGTAATACCACTGCTTTAGAGGCAGTTTTAGCAGATGCGCGGCAGCTAGGAGTGGATGAATACTGGCTTTTGGGAGACATTCTCATGCCAGGGACAGGGCGTAGAAGGATTTTGGACTTGTTGGCTCAACTACCGATTACGGCTAGAGTTTTGGGAAACTGGGAAGACAGTCTTTGGCATGGTGTCCGCAAGGAATTGGATAGTACTCGTCCCAGTCAACGCTATCTCTTGCGCCAGTGCCAGTATGTTTTAGAGGAAATTTCCCTAGAAGAAATTGAACTGCTCCACAATCAACCACTCCAGATTCATCGTCAGTTTGGTGATTTGACGGTAGGAATTAGCCATCATCTGCCTGATAAGAACTGGGGGCGAGAGTTGATTCATACTGGATCACAAGAGGACTTTGACCGCTTGGTGACCAATCCCCCTTGTGATATTGCTGTTTATGGTCATATTCACCAGCAGTTGCTTCGTTACGGGACTGGTGGGCAATTGATTGTCAATCCGGGTTCAATTGGCCAGCCTTTCTTTCTAGATACCCAGTTGCGGAAGGACTTGCGAGCCCAGTATATGATTTTAGAGTTTGATGACAAGGGCTTGGTAGATATGGACTTCCGACGAGTGGATTACGATGTGGCAGCTGAATTGCAACTGGCTAAAGACCTCAAACTTCCTTATTTTGAGGTTTACTATGAAAGTCTGGTCAATGGTATTCACCATACTCATCATCAGGAATTTCTGAGAGAATTGGCCCAGAAAGAGGGCTATGATAGGGAATTAGATGCTTGGTTGAAAAGTGGTAACGATTGACATTACAACTAAAAAGGGTATAATAATAGAAAAAGAAGAGTAGAGGCAGGGTAGCCTCGTAAAAAGGAGAAGAGGATGCAAATTCCAAGTAGATTTACCATTGCGACTCATATGCTGATAATCATTGCCCTCAAGGGGAAGGAAAGCAAGGTGACCAGTGATTTTCTGGCTGCTAGTGTTGGGGTCAATCCAGTCATTATTAGAAAAACCTTGTCCCAGTTGAAGAAGGCAGAGTTGATTTCAGTAGCGCGTGGAACAGGCGGAACAGAGATTGTTAAGGATCTAAAGGACATTAGTCTTTTAGATGTTTATCAGGCGGTTGAGTGTCTTGGTAAGACAGGTCAACTCTTTAGTTTTCATGACAATCCAAATCCAAATTGCCCAGTTGGAGCTCATATTCATGATGTTTTGGATCAAAAATTGGAGAGAATCCAGCTGGCTATGGAGGCTGAACTTGGTCAGACCAGTCTAGAGCAAGTCGTGGCAGATGCAGAGAGTCAAATGAAGGAATAAGAGAGAGATGCCCTCTTTTTCTCTTTAGCTAATTATGATAAAATGTAGTCATTAAAGGAGGAAGAAATGTATCTCGTTATAGGAATTGTATTAGCCTTTATACTGTCATTTTGGATAGATAATAGAAGTTTGTGGAATCCAGTATTATTTTTATTATCTCTCATTTCAAGTTATATTTATCTATCCTACCTTTTTTATAAAAACGGGTATGAGAATGTCCAGTTAGCTTTTTATGTATTTGCCTTTGTCTTACTTCCTTTTTTGATTTTTCTAAGTGGCATCTTTTTAATCTATAATGGCGTTATCCTGCTGAAGCGAGAGGGACGTTCAAAGGCTAATTATCTCTCAATGCTCTTTGGAATAGTCATTTTGGTATTTTTTGCCTTGATGTTATTTCGCTTTGTAGATAGAGGCGATTTATTTTCTAATAACCATCTGTTCAAAATTCTATTTGTATTCATTGCCTATTCTTACTTTATTTTTGGTTTTGCCTTTGCAGGTTTTATGTTGTACTCTATCTTGTATCTCTTTATTCCTAAGAAAAAGCATTATGATTTTATTATCATTCACGGTGCAGGTTTACTAGGTGGGGAAAAGGCAACACCTTTGCTAAAGAGGAGAATCGATAAGGCGGTAGAAGCTTACCACAATTCTAAGAATTCTAACATAAAAATTATTGCCAGTGGTGGTCAAGGAGCAGATGAAAAGATTTCTGAAGCGCAGGCTATTTATAACTATATTTTAGAAGAGACAGATGTAAACAAGGAATCTGTTCTTCTTGAAGATAAGTCCAGAACAACCTATGAAAATTTATTGTTTTCAAAAGAAATTGGAAAACAATTGGTTGAAAATCCGTGTTTCCTCTTTGTTACAAATGACTATCATGTCTTTAGAACTAGTACCTATGCTCGTAAGCTAAATATGAAGGGAGATGGACTCGGATGTAGGACAGCCGGCTACTACATACCATCTGCTTTTATTCGGGAGTACGTGGCTCTATGTGTCAAAATGAAATGGCTCTTCCTTGCCTTTTATGTTCCGATATTAGCTATCATTTTACTAGCCTATAAAGGGGTTATTTGGTAGTTAGATTTTATTAAAAAAGACTTAGAATGTACATGAAAATATGTATTCTAGGTCTTTTTTTGTATTCATTTGATTTTTGAAAGGTATTATCTATTTTTCCAGGCTTGGTAACGGGTATCAATCAATAACTGGGTAAGGCGTCCCATAGTTTCCCTTTCTTCTGGAGTGAGGGATTGCGCTTGGACAAAGAGATGATGAATGTGTTCAATAACCTTGAAGGAAGACAAGTCATTGATGGAGCTAATGCCAGCATCAAGAATGGTGCCAAAGAAGAGGTCGAAGTAAAGCTGAAGTTCCTCATCAGGGACTGTGGACACCCATTCTTTGAAGGTCGTGTCGACTTGTTGGCTATCGCTATTGGTCTTATCCAGTTGGACAAAGTGTTTGTTCTCAATTTGCCAGCTAAAAGTATCATGCTGGGCGATACCACCTAAGGCAGTACTTTGAACGATGACTTGGCGGTCAGGAATTTCTAGCATCATACCGATAATAGAACCTTGTGGGATAAAGACCTTGGTTCTATCCATTATTCTTTGATAGCCCTCGCTTTGTGTCAGTTCTTTGTGGAGACCAGGCGCATCAAAGGTATAAACTGCTGTGATCTGATTTTGCAAGCTTTGCTCAATTTGACTAGCAGCATAGATGGCTAGATTTCCTCCCTTGGAATGCCCAGCCAGAATGACCTTTTGCTTAGGATGATGGGCAAAAAAGTTCTTTAAATAGGAGAGGGCGTGCTTTTGAGCAGGAATTTCCTTCATATAAGTCAGGTGGAAATCTTCCTTCCAGCCAATGATACTGTCATCAGTCCCACGAAAGACAATCAGATAGGTGTCGAGAGTGAGGCGGTAGGTCATAGCCGCAAATTGCTTTTGCAGTTCAGTGTCGATGTCGTTGATAAAATGGGAGAGTTTGCAATTCTTGAAGCGTTTGTGTTGAGCCAATTCATCTAACAACTGGAGCCGATTTTTATTGGTCAACATGTTCGATTCTCTTGGAACCTGAGATGCTAGGTCTAAAAGTCGCTGAGGAGTTGTGGAGACCAGATTATCAAAGGAGAGGTAGGTGGTTTCTGTTAAGGATAGAATGTCTAATTCATTCAAAGGTAGGTCGTAAAAGGAATCATGTGCGACATCTTTCAGATAGTCAAAAATATTGGCCATAAGAGCTCCTTTCTTTTTAATTATCTTATCACAATTCCATAGAATTTACTAGTTAGTTTGTATGGTCTCTACATACCAATCTATAATGATATGATTCAGATACATAGAAGACAGTTTGCTTTTATTTCAAACCTCTAAACATACTTGTTTGCATCTGTTTGTCGTCAATCCCATTCTCTTTTAAGAAATTTTTCATCTCATTTATATCATCAGGTTGGCCGGTCAAGAGATAAATAGCTTGGTTGCCGTATTTCTCAACAGCATTTTTTAGAAATGCTTGGCTTTGAGAAAAGGTTTCGCTAGTTTTATAAGTTAGATTCGGATTGTTCTGATTAAGCTCTCTTAACTCATTATCAAAAATGCTTACTCCTTTGTCTAAATGATTAAGAATGATGGAGCGCTTACCAGCCCACTCTTTCACAACTGAACGTAGAGTAGAAATGCCGACATCAGAGGCAAAACAAACAAGTGCTTGGTCATTGTCTTCAACAGATAAAGATGACTCCAGCCAACTCATCTCAATTTCATTACCAGCTGGTAAATGTGTTAAGGTTTCCTTGAACAGGCTACCACTATTATGGGTTACAATAAGAATTTCATCCTCATCAGGAGTGGAAGCAAGGGTTAGCCATCGACTAGTCTGTTCCTCCTTTACTGGACTTTTGTCTGGATCAAACGAGCTGTCAGGAAGCTTAAACTGAGCATAGGAGCCAGCTTTCCATATTTGATTTTTTGGTTTTGTGATGTGAACTAAATACAAATCTCCGCTGGGATTTTCAATGGATTTTATCGATAAAGTTTGACTTCGTCCAAGATAGGTAATGATTCCCCAAGATATAAAGCCAAGCAATCCAAGTGTAGTTAGAATAATTATGAACATTTTTTTCCCTCGTTTCATTTTTAACTCCTATAGTGTAGTAATTTTCTATGAATGAATAATATTTCTATTCATTCAAGTGTTTTCAAAAAATAAAGAAAAGATTTCTTTATTTCAGGATTCCTTTAATGAAGTTGGTTGCTAGTATTTCTACAGTTTTGCTAATATCTGGAAAATCATTTTCTGTGATATGCATATCCATGTAGTAAAATAGGTTGTAAACTTGTAAAATATTTTGAATTTTTTCTGGAGAATAACCTTCAGTCTGCAAACGATGAGTAAAGGTTTTCACGAGAAATTGATGAAATGGATTCGTGACTTTCCCTTCTTCTGAGGAATAGTAGCTATGCAACTCATCTGCTATGGCAGGATTGTACCATTCTGCAAGGATTTTATTGGAAGAAACGAGTGCTCTGGATTGAGCAAAGAGTTGACTAATAAGATCAATCATATCAATTTCCCAATCCAGTTCTTCAATCATAGTTTGGCGAACACGATTGTTTTCATCAATATAGATATCTAAAAAAATAGCTTCTTTACTTTCGTAATAGTTATAAAAAGATCCGACTGCCATATGAGCTTGTCTAGCAATTTCTGAAATTCCTGTCGCCTTGTATCCTTTTTTTGAAAAAACTTCATAAGCTGCGGATTTCAAAGCCTGTTTTTTGTCCAAATTGATTCACCTCTTTTCTGAATGAATATTAAATCTTGTTCATTCATATCTTAACAAATCTTTTTCAGATTGTCAATCTGAAAGCTAGAACTTTTTACGGATACCACTCGATAAGGAGCTTTTCAATGTTAGAAGAGTATAGAGTGTCGTTTTAACTACACTCAAGGTTTGGAAGAATAGATATAAATTTTGGTTAAGTGGATGGATAAAAGAACTGAAATGAAGGTTGAAAAAATTAAAAATAAAAGGGTAGGGCTGGCACAATGTATGAAAATAAGGTATGATATCAATGGGGTTATTCGCTATTTGTTTTTGAGCTGTTGTGACAAGGAAATGTCAAAAAAGTATTAGATACTAAGCCCTCTATTTATAATAAAGGATTTAAGACTCCTAGAATTAGCAAAGGAGAAGCGCATGCACAAGATTTTATTAGTAGAAGATGATCAGGTCATTCGTCAACAGGTCGGGAAAATGCTCTCTGAATGGGGATTTGAAGTGGTTCTGGTAGAAGACTTTATGGAAGTGTTGAGTCTATTTGTCCAGTCGGAGCCTCATCTGGTTCTCATGGATATTGGTTTGCCCTTGTTTAATGGCTATCACTGGTGTCAGGAAATCCGCAAGATTTCCAAGGTGCCTATCATGTTTCTATCTTCGAGAGACCAGGCTATGGATATCGTTATGGCAATCAATATGGGAGCAGATGACTTTGTGACCAAGCCTTTTGACCAGCAGGTTCTTTTAGCCAAGGTTCAGGGCTTGTTGCGTCGTTCCTATGAGTTTGGGCGTGACGAGAGTTTACTGGAATATGCCGGTGTTATCCTCAATACCAAATCAATGGATGTACATTATCAAGGGCAAGTCTTGAACTTGACCAAGAACGAATTCCAGATTTTACGCGTGTTGTTTGAGCATGCAGGTAATATCGTAGCGCGTGACGACCTGATGCGAGAACTTTGGAACAGTGACTTTTTCATTGATGATAATACTCTCTCTGTCAATGTGGCTCGTTTGCGTAAAAAGTTGGAAGAGCAGGGCTTGATTGGATTTATCGAGACCAAGAAAGGAATAGGGTACGGATTAAAGCATGCTTGATTGGAAACAATTTTTTCTAGCCTATCTGCGCTCCCGTAGTCGTCTGTTTGTCTATCTGCTTGCTTTAGCATTTCTAGTTTTGCTTTTTCAGTTTTTATTTGCCAGTTTGGGAATTTACTTTCTCTACTTTTTCCTCTTGTGTTGCTTTGTAACCATTTTATTTTTCGCTTGGGACATATTGGTAGAAATGCAGGTATATCGTCAGGAAATTCTCTATGGGGAGAGGGAAGCTCAGTCTCCTTTGGAAAGAGTTTTAGCAGAAAAATTAGAAGCGCGTGAGATGGAACTTTATCAGCAGAGATCAGATTCAGAAAGAAAACTGACGGATTTACTGGATTACTATACCTTGTGGGTCCATCAGATTAAGACCCCCATTGCAGCCAGTCAACTCTTAGTTGCAGAAGTAGCCGACCGCCAACTGAAGCAGCAATTAGAACAGGAAATTTTCAAGATTGATTCCTATACCAATCTAGTTTTACAGTACCTGCGTTTAGAAAGTTTCCATGATGATTTGGTCTTGAAGCAGGTGCAAATTGAGGACTTGGTCAAGGAAATAATTCGTAAATATGCTCTTTTCTTTATTCAAAAAGGCCTAAATGTCAACCTATATGACCTTGATAAAGAAATTGTGACGGATAAGAAGTGGTTACTAGTGGTCATTGAACAAATTATCTCAAATAGTCTCAAGTACACCAAGGAAGGTGGTCTGGAGATTTATATGGAAGGCCAGGAACTCTGTATCAAGGATACGGGAATCGGGATAAAAAACAGTGATGTCCTCCGAGTCTTTGAACGTGGCTTCTCAGGATATAATGGACGCCTAACTCAGCAGTCATCTGGACTTGGCCTCTATCTATCTAAGAAAATTTCTGAAGAACTGGGGCACCAGATTCGTATCGAGTCTGAGGTTGGAAAAGGAACGATAGTGCGGATTCAGTTTGCTCAAGTAAACTTAGTCCTTGAGTGAGAAGAGACAATGAGTTTTTACCCAATCTCTTTTTGCTATATTTCAGGATATTTGAAGACTGTTTTTTACAAAACCAATAATAGAATTTTTAATACGGAATATAGTATAAATACTGGTTCAAAGTGAAGTTTTGTATGCTTTATACTTTTGTTGAGTATAAAATCTATAAACTAAGGGTGAATTACAAAAATTAATTTGAGATGAAGTGAATTGTAGACTTGGGAAATGTCTCCTATTCGATTTCAGAATGAATCGTTGATACAGGATTAAAAGAACTGCAGCTTTCTTTTTATTTTGAATGAGATAGGTGTATATAGATTTGTGTAACTGGTGTAGAACTGTTTCCAAGAATTTATTGAATGTATCGAATACACACATCCTATTGATTTTGAACCAGTTTTTAATTTCTAAATGTTATAATAGTTTTATCAAGTAAAAGGAGACTACCATGATTGGAGACAATATAAAATTCTTACGAAAATCACATAATCTGATATAACCAGAATTTTCACGGATTGTGGGTGTGTCACGAAATAGCCTAAATCGTTAGAAAAACTGAAAAAGCTTACTTTCAATAGAAGTGTTGGAAATATTCATTTTACATCTATCAAAGAAACATGGGATAGACCTATATTTTACAAAATAGCAAATTATATTTTGAATGATAGTAAAAACTGCAGAACTTGTGTGATTTACAATTATTGCACTCAATGTCTGAGTATCGCACTATCTGAAATAAGGAATAGTAGAGATTGTTCTGAGATATGTAAAAAAACGCATTAGCAAGGAGTATCGTATATGCTACCATATCTTAAAACTATTAGATGGTATCTCTTCTTTAATTTTCTTTTTGGTGTAGTATCGAATATCTGCACAGCTTTGTTACCGTATTTCACGCAGGCATTAATCAAAGGGGATTATCAAGTAGCTCTATATGGTTACTCTATGTCAGTGGCAGGCTATTTGAGTTGTAACTATATCCAAATGATACTTGATTGGAAGCAGGGGATTATCTTTTCGACTACTTTGAAAAATGAGTGGTTTCGTTCACTTCTGGGACTCAGTCACCACGATTTCAAGCAGAAAACAGTAGCAGAGTATATTTCCTTTCAATCTAATGACCTAGATTCGTTGGAAAAGGATTACCTTCCTCCATTGATGAGTTTTATCAAACAAATTTTACGTATCATCATTTACGCTTTCATTATTAGCAGAACAATTAATCCTATTGTATCACTGATTTTAATCTTTTCCACTGGAATTAGTATTCAAATTCCTAAAATCGTTGGGAAGTTGACCGCTAATCGTAGACAGGTTTACTTGAAAAAACAAGGAGATTACTATCGAACTTTGGAGGATTTGCTCATGGGACATCATTTGGTAAATAAACTAACTATGTCGCATTTTTTGAATCAACAAAAGAGTTCTCTAAAGAATTTGCAGGATAAGTATTTTAAGTATGGTTTGACAAAAATTACAGGCATCTTATTGACAGGTGTTTCTTTTGAATTCATTAGTCTTGTTCTGTTTATTTATTTAGCCTACTCTCTATCTCACCAGCAACTCGGTATTCCTGAGGTGGTGGCGAGTTTCGGATATATTAATGCTTTTTCTGAACCAATACAGGAAATCCTTTATGATTTACAAATGTTAGAGTCCGTAAAGCCTGTAATCAAGAGTTTTCAAAACATTGTTGGGAGACCCGTTTCAGTTCAAGCACCTCAACATTCTTTTGATACGATTACTTTGAAAAACATTTCCAAACAACTGGGAGAATCAAAATTGATAATTACTTCCGCTACGATTCAAAAAGGGGATAAAATTGCGCTTATTGGTAAGAATGGGTCTGGAAAAAGTAGTCTTCTCAACATTTTAAATGGAACAGATGAAGATTTTGAAGGACAAATTGTGCTAGATGGGCTTGTTTTGGACCATCTTTGGGGAAGATTCGGTATGATTCTGCAACAAGAACATACATTTATTTCGAGTTATGAAAATAATGTAACGCTATTCAATAGTTTCAATGAAAAATTCAGAGAAGAAGATTTTGAAAAAAATCCACCACAATCCCTGTCAGGTGGTCAGCAACAACGAATGTATTTAAATCGTGAGAAAAATCGTAAAAATCCATTGCTTATCCTAGACGAACCTTTCTCTGCCTTGGATACTAATCAGTTTAAAATGGAATTGGAAAGAGTTCTGGAACTACCAAGTGCCGTCATTGTTACTTTACATCGCCAAAACGAATTATTAAGTAAGTTTGACCAAGTTTGGGAAATTAAGAATGGAGAACTTGTAATTTTGAAATAGCTAAATTATAAAGAATAAAACGCATAGTATCAAGGTTCAGGAGATACCGTTTTTCCTTCTTCGGATAAGGAAACAAAAATTTCTTGCTTCATCTATCTATTCAATTGATAGATTTCTTCGAAGAAAGACTGTAAAATTTTTGATATAATGTTAAGGATGGACTGACGGATATTTAAAGGATAATTTTCAAAAGAATAACAGGTGAGAAGAAAAATATGTAAGATTGGACAGAAGTCTCTCTACCATCATCCATGCAGAAACAAAATTATACGAAATAAAAGGAGTAACCAATGACTGGAAACTATTCAACACGTGAATACCGTGAGAAATTATATGATGATCTTCATGTTCGATTAAGAGATACAGTGATTTTGATGTGTGCGATTTTTATTGCCTCTATTGGCCTAAATATGAATTCAACAGCTGTCATTATTGGAGCCATGCTGATTTCCCCTCTTATGACACCGATTGTTGGACTGGGGTTTGGTGATGGAGATCATGTCCTATCTTCACTTTGATTATTGGAAAAAAACGGCTCGGTCAGGAGCTAGTATGAATAAGGAGAACAAATGAAACGTTTAAAAATGTTATGGCATATTATGCAGGTTACGGGTTTTACTCGGTTTGCTCTGAGTTTTGTGACCTTTGTTTTTGGGTCAGGAGGCGTGCTTTTCCTAGTTGAACCTGCTATCACAAATTACGGAGACGGTCTTTGGTATGCTTTTGTGACTTCGACGACTGTCGGCTACGGGGATCTCCTAGCTGTGACCTTGATTGGAAGGATTACCAGTGTCTTCTTGACGATTTATGGGCTCATATTTTTTGGCTGTTTATCAGCTGTTATTTTTAATTATTATACCAATTTAAATAAGGAAAGAGGAGAGGACAAATGACTGCCAATTATTCAACACGGGAATACCGTGAGAAATTATACGATGACCTTCATGTTCGATTGAGAGATACAGCGATTTTGATGTGTGCAATTTTTATTGCCTCTATCGGACTAAATATGAATTCAACAGCTGTCATTATAGGAGCCATGTTGATTTCACCTCTCATGACACCGATTGTTGGACTGGGATTCGGTTTAGCTATTTTTGATACGCGTTTAATCAAGCAATCTCTAGAGGTTTTATTGACTCAAGTGTTGGTCAGTTTGCTTGTCTCGACTCTGTATTTCTGGATTTCTCCCTTGTCTTATGCAAGTAGCGAGTTGATTGCACGAACCTCTCCAACCATTTGGGATGTCCTCATTGCTATTGCTGGTGGGATTGCTGGTGTGATCGGTTCAAGGAAAAAAGAAGCAAACAATATCGTGCCAGGAGTAGCCATTGCTACAGCTCTGATGCCGCCTATCTGTACTGCTGGCTATGGTTTAGCTAATGGGAATGTACGATTTTTATTGGGGGCTCTCTATCTTTTCTTGATCAACTGTGTCTTTATCATGCTAATCAACATTGTTGGAACAAGAATTTTGATGAGAAAATCTCCTTTAACTTCATTTAAAGAGCTGAGCATTAAAATGAGAATTGGCTTGATATCTTTGATTGTATTGTTGATTCTTCCAGCTAGCTATTCGGCAGTTACTCTGACAATAGAACAAGCGCGCAAAGAAGGGATCAAACAGTTTGTAGGAAAAGAGTTCGCCAATTATACGGTTATTAATCAAGTCTACAAGTCAAGTAACAATGAATTGGTCTTGACGGTTGTTGGAGATCCGATTTCAGAAGAAGAATTAGAAACACTCCACCAAAAACAAGCCTCTTACGGTATTCAATCTGTTCAATTGAAAGTGAATCAAGTTCAGAACTCGCCAACATTAGATAGTGAAGCGACCAAGGAATTTTATGAAAACATTGACAAGTATATTGATCAAAAACTCTCTGAAAAAGATTCACAAAACGATCTCGTAAAAGAAAATGAAGCAGACAAGGATTGAGGATATTGACCATATCTAACTCATGAAAGCAAATCTTGTGTGGTGGTTTGATCAATCACTACTAGCTCAGGTTAAATAAAATATAAAAAGCAACACCTGAAATAGTTGTTGCTTTTTAGGTAGCTAGGATTTTATCCCAGGTTTTATCTCTTATTTCTCAACGCGTGATTTGTTGGCGATATCAGCTAGGATAGCTTGAACAAAGTCATCAACTGAGACAGTTTGTGTTTCTTTTTGTCCGTAGCGGCGAACGTTGACTGTTCCGTCTTCCATTTCCTTGTCCCCAACGATCAATTGGTAAGGAATCTTGCTTGTTTGTGACGCACGGATCTTGAACTGCATTTTTTCATTGCGCTCATCTACATCTGCACGGACACCACGGTCACGGAGTTTTTTAGCTACTTCCCATGCGTAGTCAACGTGTTTTTCGTTAGATACTGGGATGAGAGTTACTTGGTGAGGTGCTAGCCATGTTGGGAAGGCACCCTTGTAGTTCTCAATCAAGATAGCTGTGAAGCGTTCCATAGTTGAGATAACTCCACGGTGGATCATAACTGGACGGTGCTCTTCACCACCAGCTCCGATATATTTAAGGTCGAAGCGTTCTGGAAGCAAGAAGTCAAGTTGGATAGTAGAAAGAGTTTCTTCTTTTCCAAGAGCGGTCTTAACTTGAATATCCAATTTTGGTCCGTAGAAGGCTGCTTCACCTTCGGCTTCAAAGTAGTCCACGCCCATTTCATCAAGGGCTGCACGAAGCATGGTTTGAGCATTTTCCCACATCTCATCGTTGTCAAAGTACTTGTGAGTATCTTGAGGGTCACGAAGAGAGAGGCGGAAGCGGTATTCAGTCAAGTTGAAATCTTCATAAACATCGATAATCAACTGAAGGGCACGCTGGAATTCTTCTTGGATTTGTTCTGGAGTCACAAAGAGGTGACCGTCGTTGAGTGACATTTCACGTACACGTTGAAGACCAGTGAGGGCACCAGATTTTTCATAACGGTGCATCATACCGATTTCAGCAATACGGATTGGCAACTCACGGTAAGAATGAACATGGTGTTTGAAGACTTGGATGTGGTGCGGACAGTTCATTGGACGAAGGACAAATTCTTCCCCGTCACCCATGTCCATAGTTGGGAACATGTCTTCTTGGTAATGATCCCAGTGACCAGAAGTCTTGTAAAGTTCAACAGAAGCAAGTGGTGGAGTGTATACGTGTTGGTAGCCAGAAGCCAACTCTTTGTCTACGATGTAGCGTTCCAATTCACGACGGATAGTCGCACCATTTGGCAACCAGAATGGAAGTCCTTGACCAACCTCTTGAGAAATCATGAAGAGATCAAGCTCTTTACCAAGTTTACGGTGGTCACGTTCCTTAGCTTCTTCACGCATTTGAAGGTAGTTTTTCAAGTCTTTTTTGTCAAACCAAGCTGTACCGTAGATACGTTGCATCATAGCGTTGTCGCTATTTCCACGCCAGTAAGCACCTGCTACATGGAGAAGGTGGAAGATTTGGATACGGCCTGTTGAAGGGACGTGTGGGCCACGGCAAAGGTCTACATATTCACCCTGACGATAGATAGTCAAACCGCCTTCGTCTTCTGAGTGTTCTTCAATCAATTCCAACTTGTAAGGGTCGTTTTTAAAGATTTCACGTGCCTCGTCTTTAGTCACTTCTTCACGAATTGATGGGAAGTTTTCTTTGACAATTTTTTGCATTTCTTCTTCGATACGAGGAAGGTCTTCGTTAGAGATTTGACCAGCTGTGTTGTCAGTATCGTAGTAGAAGCCGTCCTCGATGGCTGGACCAACACCCAAGTGAATGTCTGGGAAAAGACGACGAGCTGCTTGGGCAAACAAGTGAGCGGCTGAGTGACGCAAGATTGGAAGGGCATCTTCGTGGTCAGGTGTCACAATTTCGATGCTTCCATCTTCAGTGATAGCACGAGTAGTGTCGATGAGTTTGCCGTTAAATTTACCAGCCAAGGCTTTTTTTGCTAGGGAATTGCTGATAGATTGGGCAATTTCAAAAGTTGTAACGCCAGATTCGAATTCACGAACAGCGCCATCTGGGAAAGTAATGTTAATCATGATGTTCTCCTTACTTATATTATTGACGAATGTGTTAACCCTATTCTGAAAACAGGGACAGAGGACTGTGAAAGCTAGAAAAACAAAAAGCGACATCCTCGAAAGGACGTCGCAACGTGGTTCCACCTTCATTTATGTTCCTCAAAAAAGAGGGACACCTCTGATTGGCTCTAACGTGGCCACCGTTTTATGTTTTCATAAAAAACTCAAGAGTAGTATCAGTTTAGGCTTCCTATGCGTTTCCAGCAACCACGCACTCTCTAGTAGAAAGGGACTAAGTGACTTGTCTCTATGGATTATTATAGCATGATTGTGAGATTTTTCAAGGATTTTGTGAAAGTTTTTTGTTTTTCATTTTTTGTAGAATATACTTGATACCAATACCGGAAGCCATGCCCACCAGAGCAAAGATTTCATAGGCTAAAAAGTAAAACCAGATAAATTCACCAAAGGTTATGATAGTAAAGCAAAAGAGCAGTCCGTTACCAATTAACCACCAAAGTGAGAAACGGAAACGGTAGCTATAGAGTAGCGATATAATCAAGATTACCAGAGGTGTAAAGAAGAGAAGATTGTTTATATAGAGTCCCTTGAGTGTAAGGGGGTCAGAAACAACTAGCAAGAACAACTCATAAAGTGGCCAATAAAAGAAGGATATGACCAGATAGTAGGGGAGATGGAAATAGAATCTACGCATGATAATCACCTCGTTTTAAAAAAACAGATAACTTAAATCTCTTGCTATGATTATTATAGCATGTTTAAAACAAGAAAGTAAATCTGTTGACAAAGAAGTTAGTTATTGGTAGAATAGGGATTGTCGTAAAGACAAATAACTTCTTCTTGGTTACAGGCATGCCAACCTGTCACTCGGATGAAGCCAAATAAAAAGGAGAAACATCATGGCAATCTCAAAAGAGAAAAAAAATGAAATCATCGCACAATATGCACGTCACGAAGGTGATACAGGTTCAGTAGAGGTTCAAGTTGCTGTCCTTACTTGGGAAATCAACCACCTTAACGAACACATCAAACAACACAAAAAAGACCACGCTACTTACCGTGGATTGATGAAAAAAATCGGTCGCCGTCGTAACTTGCTTGCATACTTGCGTAAAAACGACGTTAACCGTTACCGTGAGTTGATCAACTCTCTAGGACTTCGTCGCTAATCTGCTTTATTTTCCACTTACATTGCGTTGTCACCTTACCTCGATATACTCAAGTATTATCTTCGGTTACGGTTCCTAGCACTGTAAGGTAAAATAAACCAGAATGATCTCCCTTCGGGGAGATTTTTTTGTTTCACTGAAAGTTTCGTACATTCTTCTTCTCGCCGTCTAGTCTATAAACGGTTTATCCAGCAAGAATCATGATGCTAAGGGCGTAAGAAATCCGTATGAAAATAGGGAAATGACACAGTGTTCGATGAACACAAGGAGTTTCATCTTTTTCACTAGGATTTTAGCCCGGGCTCAAATCAGCTCTCGGACTTCAGAGGGCTCTTTTATTGAGGTTTTATCGGTCACAATTTTGGAGATTACAAAAACCTCAAATGGTATCAGCTAATGACACCATAAGGGTGCGTAGCTGTCTGTAAGCCCCCTCGGAGAGCCCACACTTTACGAAGTAAAGTATAGTATGTTATACTTTACATGGAAGTAGTCACCGAATTCCAGTTAGAAATTACTTTGTAACTACGTTTTGAGGAGGAGTAAAATGCTTTCCTATGTTCGACATTACCCACTAGCGATAGCTAAATTAATGTGTCTGTGCTCTCCTAAAATCTGCTGATTTATTACTGACTAATACAGGAGGTTTTTATGGGACAGACAATCATATCTGCTATTGGTGTTTATATTTCCACCAGTATCGATTATTTAATTATTTTATTTATTTTATTTGCACAGTTATCACAGAATAAACAAAAATGGCATATTTATGCGGGACAATATCTAGGCACAGGCTTACTTGTAGGGGCGAGTTTAGTTGCTGCTTATATCGTTAATTTCGTGCCTGAAGAATGGATGGTTGGATTGCTTGGTTTAATCCCTATCTATTTAGGGATTCGCTTTGCAATTGTTGGAGAAGGTGAGGAAGAAGAGGAAGAAGAGGAAGAAATTATTGAAAGATTAGAACAAAGCAAGGCAAATCAACTGTTTTGGACAGTTACATTGCTAACAATTGCGTCTGGCGGAGATAATTTAGGTATCTATATACCTTATTTTGCTTCGTTAGATTGGTCACAGACCCTCGTGGCGTTGCTTGTGTTTGTAATCGGTATAATTATCTTATGCGAGATTAGTCGGGTGTTATCCTCTATTCCGTTAATATTCGAGACAATTGAAAAATACGAGCGAATCATTGTGCCCTTAGTATTCATTCTACTTGGACTATACATCATGTATGAAAATGGCACGATAGAGACTTTTCTGACCGTGTAGATTTTTTTGTTTCACTAGGATTTTAGCCCGAGCTCAAATCAGCTCTCTGATTTTCAGAGGGCTTTTTATGTTGTCACTTTACCTCGCGATATACTCGAGTATAATCTTCGGTTACGGTTCCTAGCACTGTATGGAAAAACCAACCATAATTTTTCTGATTTTAATTGTATTTTTTCCATAGCTTGTTACACAGTTGAAAATATGGTATACTTTTCATGAGAATTTTCTAAATTTTTAATATTCTATCAAAGGAGGTTTGCATGCTTTCCAAATTTTCTGGAAGCCGACAAGACCAGCAATTTGTGTTACTTTTAGGTATTTTGCTAGGTGTTTTAGGGATTTCTCTCTTTCTAGCAGTTTCAATGGGATCTGTTGCAATTGATCTAGGAGATACCTATCGGATTATTTTGAGCAGATTAGGATTTCCTCTTGAGATAGGAGAGGTTTCCAAGTCCACTCTTGTCATTGTATGGAACATGAGATTTCCCCGAGTATTGTTAGGTCTGATAGTGGGAGCAGGCCTTTCTATGTGTGGTAGCGTGATGCAGTCCACAGTGAACAATCCCATCGCTGAGCCTTATGTCTTAGGAATATCTGCGGGTGCAACTCTAGGGGCAACTTTGAGCATCATTCTTGGTTTAAAAGTGATGATTAGCCTTGGAGCTTTTCTTGGAGCTATTTTGGCAACAATTTCTGTCCTCATCATTGCCTCTATGCAGGGAAGGATGACGACTTCTAGTCTGATTTTATCAGGAACGGTGGTCAATGCTCTCTTTCTGGCTTTTTCAAACTTTATTATCTCAGTTGGTGCTAATGCGGACAGTGTGATGACCATTAAGTTTTGGACCATGGGCTCGCTTGCTGGGACTACCTGGGCAGACTTGGTCCTGCCAACTATAATAGTAGGAATGGCCTTTCTATTTTTCTCTACTCAGTATCGTGTTTTCAATGCGATGATGATGGGAGATGAGGCTGCTTTAACTTTGGGGATTCCCTTACGCTTTTATTGGTATCTTTATGTGACCATGGTGGCTGTGCTGACAGCAGTCTTAGTGGCAACCTGTGGGATTATTGGATTTGTCGGTCTGATTACTCCACATTTAGCTCGAGGGTTAGTAGGAACGAATTACAAGAGGCTTTTTCCTGTTGCAACCTTGATGGGTTCCCTCTTTGTCATCTGGGCAGACGTACTCTCTCGTATCATCATTCCAAACGCAGAGCTTCCTATTGGTATTTTCACAGCCTTAGTAGGTGCTCCCTTCTTTATCTATATTGTTGGAGGTAGGCGAAGGGAGGTGAGGGTCTGATATGGACTTGATTTGTCAGGATATCCATTTTGGACTAGGAGAGAAAAAAATCCTCAAAGGAGTCTCTCTTAAGGTTGAGGGGAATCAATTTCACACGATATTAGGACCAAATGGAAGCGGAAAAACCAGCTTGCTTAAACTCCTCTATCGTCAGGAAAAGGCGGACAAAGGCTTGATAAGCCTAGATGGAAAGCCGCTGGATCATTGGTCACTCAAAGAAACAGCCAAGCAAATGGCAGTTGTGACCCAGTTTAACCAACTGCAGTTTGATTGTACAGTTGAAGAAATCGTCTTGCTGGGAAGAACTCCCCACCTCTCTTTTTTACAGAAGGAAAGGGAAAGGGATTATGCGCTCGTTCAAGATGCCCTCGTCAAGGTGGATATGCTTGAGAAGAAAACTCGTCTCTATTCGTCTCTGTCAGGGGGAGAGAAACAGCGAGTCTTACTAGCCCGCGCCTTGGTGCAAGAACCGACTCTCTTGCTCCTGGACGAGCCAACCAATCACTTGGATATCAAGTATCAGCTAGACTTGTTGGCCATTGTGAAGAATCTCAAGGTCAATGTTCTAGCTGTCCTGCATGATATTCAACTTGCTTGTCGCTATTCAGATTATCTCTATCTAATGAAAGAGGGAGAAATCCTTTACCAAGGGACTCCAAAGGAGACCATCACCCCTGAGTCATTGCAAACTGTATACGGAGTTCAAAGTCAGGTGACTTGGACCGAGGATCAGCAAGCAATGATTCACTATTTATAAGAATGAAAAGGAAAACAAGATGAAAAAAACACTCAGTATTTTACTCGTGACAGTAGCTACCTTAACTTTGGCAGCTTGTGGTAACACTACTACAGAAAAGGCTACCACACAGTCTAGTACAGAAACAAGTCAAAAGGCGAGCGCAGAGACGACTTATCCGCTAACTATCAAAACTTATGATGCTAAAGGAAATGAAGTCGAACAAGTTTTTGACAAGACACCTGAAAAAGTTATTACAAACAATCTTTCAACCACTGAAATCTTATTGGAGTTGGGGTTGAAGGATAAAATTGCTGGCATGCTCAATCCAGACAATGCTGTGACGGACAAATACAAGGACGCGATTGCGACTATTCCTCAAATCGGGGATAAAAAAACAGTCTCACAAGAGACAGTCCTTTCTTATGAGCCAGACGCTTTGATGGGTCGAAACATGATGTTTTCTGAAAAGTCCTTGGGGACAGTTAGCACTTGGAATGAAAATAAAATCCCAGTTTATACACAAAAAGCTTCTCTCTCAACAATTCAGCAAGATTTGGGGAATATCGTAGAAGATGTCAAAAATCTTGGAATGATTTTTAATGTTCAGGAAAAATCCAATGAATACGCAGCCCAATTACAAACTAAAATTGACGCTGTTAAGAAAGCAAATCCAGCAAGCCAAGGTGAAAAGAAAAAGGCTTTGATTATGGTTGCTTATAATGATCAAACCTTCGGTGCCTACAAGTCTGCTTTGCAAGAAAGTTTGTTGAACCAACTTGGTTATACAAACGTTGCTACGGGGACATCAGGCTTGACCTTGGAAAATCTCGTGTCAATGGATCCTGAATTGATTATCTATGTAACCAGCGATCGTAATAAAAAATTGGATGAAAAAGCAGTAGAGTTGATGAAGGCAAATGCTGTTTTGGAAAGCGTTCCTGCTATTAAGAATCAAAAAATCATGACCATCTCTTACGATGAATTGATGGACTATGGTCCATCAGTGATTGATTCCCTTGAGAAAATCAATGACTTTATCAATAAATAATGAGTTTGATTGGGAAGGAATTCAAGTCAAAATCAGCCTTCCCTCTAACTACGACCCCAATCAAACCTATCCGGCTATTTTATTGAATGATGGAAACTTGGACTTCCTATCGTCCCTTTCCGAATCTGTGATTTTAGTGGGCTTGACCTCTAAAAATCGCTTAGACGACTACACTCCCTGGGCGACATCAGCTCTGAGAGATGGAGCTCCAGATTTTGGAGGTCAGGCCAACGCCTATCATGATCATTTATTTGGAGGTCTTTTAGACAAGTTGCAGTCGCTTTATCGCCTGGACGAAACTTGCCTTGCTTATGGAGGCTACTCACTAGGTGGTTTGGCGGCAGTCTACAGTCTTTTCAGCTTTGACAAGGTTTCCTGTGTCTTTTCGATCTGCGGTTCCTTTTGGTATCCTGATTTTGTGACTTACTGCAAGGCAGAGACAGTGAAAAATCTAGACTGTTTGCTGTATTTACAGAATGGTCAAACAGAAGGAGCCAATCATAGTAATCGCTTGGCTCAAGCACCAGCCTATGCTGAACAGATCCATACCAGTCTTCAGAAATGCTATCCGAACGGCCAGTTTGTCTTTGATCCTCATGGACACCATGAACAAGTAGTTGAACGATTCCTAGCTTTTTCCAGCTGGTTAGCCCAAAAATGGAAAATCGAATAAAAGATTTATCCCTTGGCTTTTGCCAAGGGATTGTTGTATTTATTTAAGCAAGTTTTTCTCTTTTCTTATCTGGATTCCAGATAAAGCTTGCGATAAAGCTAAAGATGATGGTTAGGATAGCGAGGATAATGGCAAGGATGAGGGCAGGGATGCGGATAAGCCACCAGAGTGGGTTTGGTTTTTTATTATTGTGCCATTGTTTCGTTTCTTGGTCCAGACGTTGAAATTCTGTTTGGATACGATTGGCGACTGTTTCAATGCCTTCGTCATTCATTTTTTTGATATCTGAGATATCAATTGGATTTCCAAAGTTCATATCGACACGTTCACGACTAATCAAGCCCTTCAAAGTCATGGGACCTGTGTAGGTAACCGGCATAATACGGACCTTGGCCATTTTGGCAATCAGAGCTACGCCACCCTTGACATCGTTTGAGTGACGGCTCCCACTTGGAAACATGATGAGAGAGCGGTCACTTTTTTTGAGAACATTGATAGGATATTTGATGGCTGAGGCGCTAGGATTTTCACGGTCGATAGGAAAGGCACCACACATACGAATCCACCAGCCAAAGATACGGTTGGTAAAGAGCTCTTTTTTGGCCATAAAGATAAATTGTTTTGGTTTGGTCGCAAAGGCCATATAAACTGGATCCCACCAGGTGCGGTGAGGTGCAACCAAAATATAATTTTCATCTTGATTAGGAATTTTATCAGTATTATGATAATGGGCATTGCCATTGATGGACCATAGGAGCAAGACAACCAATCCACGTAAATAAGTATAAAACATGCGATCTCCTTCGATTATTTTCTTGTTATTATTATACCTTATCAAAGGAGGGCTGGCAAACTTTTCCCTTGACTAGGTGCATATTTGGGGTGAGATTAGAATTCTTTTAGAAAAAATGATATGATAGAATTTATGGATAAAAATAAGATTATGGGATTAACCCAAAGAGATGTCAAGGAAAGACAGGCTAAGGGCTTGGTCAATGATTTTACTGCATCGGCCAGTACTAGCACTTGGCAAATCGTTAAACGAAATGTCTTTACCCTTTTTAACGCTTTAAACTTTGCCATTGCTTTGGCACTAGCCTTTGTGCAGGCTTGGAGCAATTTGGTCTTCTTTGCTGTTATCTGCTTTAACGCTTTTTCTGGAATTGTGACCGAGCTGCGGGCCAAACACATGGTGGACAAGCTCAATCTTATGACCAAGGAAAAGGTCAAGACTATTCGTGATGGCCAAGAAGTGGCTCTGAATCCTGAAGAATTGGTGTTAGGAGATGTCATTCGTTTATCTGCAGGAGAGCAGATTCCCAGTGATGCCTTGGTTTTGGAAGGCTTTGCGGAAGTCAATGAAGCCATGTTGACGGGGGAAAGTGATTTGGTGCAAAAGGAAGTGGATGGCTTGCTTTTGTCAGGAAGTTTCTTAGCCAGTGGGGCAGTTTTAGCTCAAGTTCACCATGTTGGATCTGATAACTATGCTGCCAAACTCATGCTGGAAGCCAAGACCGTTAAACCAATCAACTCTCGTATCATGAAATCGTTGGACAGGCTAGCTGGTTTTACTGGGAAGATTATCATTCCTTTTGGTCTGGCTCTCTTGCTAGAAGCCTTGATGTTAAAAGGCTTGCCTCTTAAGTCGTCCGTTGTAAACTCGTCTACAGCCCTTTTGGGGATGTTACCTAAGGGAATTGCCCTTTTGACCATTACTTCGCTCTTGACTGCAGTTATCAAGCTAGGTTTGAAAAAGGTTTTGGTGCAGGAGATGTACTCTGTTGAAACCTTGGCGCGTGTGGATATGCTCTGTTTGGACAAGACGGGCACCATCACCCAAGGAAAGATGCAGGTAGAGGCTGTTCTTCCGTTGACGGAAACTTATGGTGACGAGGCTATTGCTAGCATCCTGACAAGCTATATGGCCCATAGTGAGGATAAGAATCCAACAGCTCAAGCTATTCGCCAGCGTTTCCAAGGTCAGGTAGCCTATCCTATGCTTTCCAATCTTCCCTTCTCTAGCGACCGCAAGTGGGGAGCCATAGAGTTAGAAGGTTTGGGGACAGTTTTTTTAGGGGCGCCTGAGATGTTGCTGGCTTCTGAGGTCCCAGAAGCCAGAGAGGCTCTAGAGAGAGGATCACGTGTCTTGGTCTTGGCACTCAGTCAGGAGAAATTAGACCATCACAAGCCACAGAAACCATCTGATATTCAGGCTCTGGCCCTGCTGGAAATCTTGGATCCGATTCGAGAGGGAGCAGCAGAGACGTTGGACTATCTCCGTTCTCAGGAAGTGGGTCTCAAGATCATCTCTGGTGACAATCCAGTTACGGTGTCCAGTATTGCCCAGAAGGCTGGTTTTGCGGACTATCATAGCTATGTAGATTGCTCGAAAATCACGGATGAGGAATTGATTACTATGGCTGAGGAGACAGCTATTTTCGGACGTGTTTCTCCTCATCAAAAGAAACTCATTATCCAAACACTGAAAAAAGCGGGGCATACAACAGCTATGACAGGAGACGGAGTCAATGATATTCTCGCCCTTCGTGAGGCGGATTGTTCTATCGTGATGGCGGAAGGGGATCCGGCGACGCGTCAGATTGCCAATCTGGTTCTCTTGAACTCAGACTTTAATGATGTTCCTGAGATTCTCTTTGAAGGTCGTCGCGTGGTCAATAACATTGCCCATATCGCCCCGATTTTCTTGATAAAGACCATCTATTCTTTCTTGCTCGCAGTTATCTGTATCGCCAGTGCTCTTCTGGGACGATCTGAGTGGATCTTGATCTTCCCTTTCATTCCGATCCAGATTACCATGATTGACCAGTTCGTGGAAGGTTTCCCACCATTCGTTCTGACTTTTGAGCGAAATATCAAACCTGTTGAGCCAAACTTCCTCAGAAGATCCATGCTTCGTGCTCTACCAAGTGCTCTCATGGTTGTGTTCAGCGTTCTTTTTGTGAAAATATTTGGAAGTAGCCAAGGTTGGTCTGAGTTAGAAATCTCAACTCTACTCTATTATCTCTTGGGGTCAATTGGTTTCTTATCCGTATTTAGAGCCTGCATGCCATTTACCCTATGGCGTGTCCTCTTGATTGTTTGGTCAGTAGGAGGCTTCCTAGCTACAGCTCTCTTCCCAAGAATTCAAAAACTACTTGAAATTTCAACCTTAACAGGACAAACATTACCTGTTTATGGTGTCATGATGTTGGTCTTTACCGTGATTTTCATTTTGACCAGTCGCTACCAAGCTAGAAAATAAAGAAAGGCTGCAATCTGTGGATTGCGGTCTTTTTAGGTACAAGATTGCCAGCTGAAATGTGGTATAATAAGAGGTAATAGAGTTTGGAAAGTGAGAGAAGATGATTTCAAAGAGATTAGAATTAGTGGCTTCCTTTGTGCCACAGGGAGCCATTTTACTAGATGTGGGGAGTGACCATGCTTATCTGCCTATCGAGTTGGTCGAAAGAGGACAAATCAAAAGTGCCATTGCAGGTGAGGTTGTAGAAGGTCCCTACCAGTCCGCGGTTAAAAATGTTGAAAGTCACGGGTTAAAGGAGAAAATCCAAGTCCGTTTAGCAAATGGCTTGGCAGCCTTTGAAGAGGCAGATAAGGTATCGGTCATTACCATTGCTGGTATGGGTGGTCGTTTGATTGCCAGGATTTTAGAAGAAGGCTTGGACGAGTTAGCTAATGTAGAGCGTTTAATCCTCCAACCCAATAATCGTGAAGACGACTTGCGTATCTGGCTACAAGAGAACGAATTTCAGATTGTAGCTGAAAGTATCTTAGAAGAGGCTGGCAAGTTTTACGAGATTTTGGTGGTGGAAGCAGGACAAATGAAGCTATCAGCTAGTGATGTTCGCTTTGGTCCCTTCTTGTCCAAAGAGGTCAGTCCAGTCTTTGTCCAAAAATGGCAAAAAGAAGCTGTTAAGCTAGAGTTTGCCCTCGGACAAATCCCAGAAAAAAATCTGGAAGAACGTCAAGTTCTAGTAGATAAAATTCAAGCCATCAAGGAGGTTCTCCATGTTAGCAAGTGAAGTGATTAATGCGTATGAAGCCTTTTGCCCTCAGGAATTTTCCATGGAGGGAGACAGTCGTGGTCTGCAAATTGGTACTTTAGACAAGGATATCCAAAGGGTCATGGTGGCTCTCGATATTCGTGAAGAAACGGTGGTTGAAGCCATTGAAAAGGGTGTAGACTTGATTATTGTCAAGCATGCGCCGATTTTCCGTCCCATCAAGGATTTGGTAGCTAGCCGTCCACAAAATCAGATTTACATTGATTTGATAAAGCATGACATCGCAGTTTATGTCAGCCATACCAATATTGACATCGTTGAAAATGGCCTCAATGATTGGTTCTGTCAGATGCTAGGTATCGAGGAAACGACTTATCTGCAGGAGACAGGTCCTGAACGTGGAATTGGACGTATTGGGAATGTTCAGCCTCAGACATTT
The DNA here is from genome assembly GCF_001070815.1 of Streptococcus pseudopneumoniae. Taxonomy (GTDB): domain Bacteria; phylum Bacillota; class Bacilli; order Lactobacillales; family Streptococcaceae; genus Streptococcus; species Streptococcus pseudopneumoniae_P. Next base: position 75,800 of record NZ_JVLX01000058.1, read on the forward strand.
GGGAAATTGGCCCAGAATGTCAAGCAAGTCTTTGGTCTAGATAGTCTTCGAATGGTGCATTATCAAGAGAGCGATTTGCAGAAGCCTATTTCAAGAGTGGCCATCTGTGGTGGAAGTGGGCAGTCATTCTATAAGGATGCTTTGGCAAAGGGGGCAGATGTCTATATCACTGGTGATATTTACTACCACACTGCCCAGGATATGTTGTCTGATGGGTTACTGGCATTGGACCCAGGTCACTATATTGAAGTGCTTTTTGTGGAAAAAATTTCTGCACTCCTTACTCAATGGAAGGCTGAAAATGGCTGGACAATTGATATTGTACCTAGTCAAGCATCGACCAATCCTTTCCACCATATCTAGTTAGAAAGTGAAAACAATGAAAAAAGTTGCCATTATTGGAGCAGGAATTGTGGGAGCAACAGCTGCCTACTACCTCTCTAAAGAAAGTGACCTAGAAGTAACCGTCTTTGACCATGGACAAGGTCAGGCTACCAAGGCCGCAGCGGGAATTATCAGTCCTTGGTTTTCCAAACGTCGCAATAAAGCCTGGTACAAAATGGCGCGCTTGGGGGCTGACTTTTATGTGGATTTGTTGGCTGATTTAGTGAAGTCAGGGAAAGAAATTGACTTTTACCAGCGTTCGGGAGTCTTTCTCCTGAAAAAGGATAAAACTAAGTTGGAAGAACTCTATCAACTAGCCCTCCAGCGTAGAGAAGAATCTCCTTTGATAGGCCGGTTAGCCATTCTGGACCAAGCATCAGCTAACGAATTATTCCCTGGTTTGCAGGGATTTGACCGTCTGCTCTATGCTTCTGGTGGAGCGAGAGTAGATGGTCAACTCTTGGTGACTCGTTTGCTAGAAGCCAGTCAGGTCAAGCTGGTCAAAGAAAAAGTGAGTCTGACACCTTTAACATCGGGTTACCAGATTGACGAAGAGGTGTTTGATCAGGTTATTTTGGCGACGGGAGCTTGGTTGGGACATCTGTTAGAGCCTTTAGGTTATGAAGTAGATGTTCGTCCCCAAAAGGGGCAACTCCGAGATTATCAGCTGGCCCAAGACATGGAAGCTTACCCTGTTGTTATGCCAGAAGGGGAGTGGGATTTGATTCCTTTTGCAGGTGGGAAATTGTCCTTAGGTGCTACTCATGAAAATGACATGGGATTTGATTTGACGGTAGATGAAACCTTACTCCAACAAATGGAGGAGGACGCCTTGCCTCACTACCCAACCTTGGCTAAGGCGATTTCTAGAGCTGAGCGTGTGGGAATCCGTGCCTATACCAGTGATTTCTCACCTTTCTTTGGGCAAGTACCTGGCTTAGCAGGTGTCTATGCTGCTAGTGGACTAGGTTCATCAGGTCTCACAACGGGTCCTATCATTGGCTACCATCTAGCTCAACTGATTCAAGGCAAGGAGTTGACCTTGGACCCTCTAAACTACCCAATTGAAAACTATGTCAAACGAGTAAAAAGCGAATAATACTCAATGAAAATCAAAGAACAAACTAGGAAACTAGCTGCAGGCTGCTCAAAGCACTGCTTTGAGGTTGTGGATAGAACTGACGAAGTCAGCTCAAAGCACTGCTTTGAGGTTGTGGATAGAACTGACGAAGTCAGTAACATATATATGGCAAGGCGACGTTGACGTGGTTTGAAGAGATTTTCGAAGAGTATAAGCATTTTACTGAAATTTTATCCTACCCTCTAGGATGGCAAATGACATTCCCTATCAAAAATGGTAAAATAAGAAAAAATAATCCGAGAATCGAGGAAAGAAGATGCAAGAAAAGATTTTAGTAACGGGCGGAGCAGGTTTTATCGGAACCCACACTGTTATTGAGTTAATCCAAGCAGGTCATCAGGTTGTTGTGGTGGATAACCTTGTGAATAGTAACAGAAAAAGTTTAGAAGTTGTTGAAAGAATCACAGGAGTTGAAATTCCGTTTTATGAGGCAGATATCCGTGATACAGATACTCTTCGTGATATTTTCAAGCAAGAAGAACCAACAGGGGTCATTCACTTTGCTGGTTTGAAGGCTGTTGGTGAATCTACCCGTATTCCTCTTGCCTACTATGACAACAATATCGCTGGAACTGTTAGTCTTTTGAAGGTCATGGAAGAAAACAACTGTAAAAACATTATTTTCAGTTCTTCTGCGACAGTTTACGGAGATCCTCATACAGTGCCAATCTTGGAAGATTTCCCACTTTCAGTGACCAATCCATATGGCCGCACCAAGCTTATGCTAGAGGAAATTTTAACGGATATCTACAAGGCAGACTCAGAATGGAATGTGGTCTTACTTCGTTACTTCAACCCAATCGGAGCCCATGAGAGTGGTGATTTGGGAGAAAATCCAAACGGTATTCCAAACAACCTCTTGCCATATGTGACGCAAGTAGCCGTTGGAAAATTAGAGCAAGTGCAAGTGTTTGGAGACGATTACGATACAGAAGATGGAACTGGTGTTCGTGACTATATCCACGTTGTCGATTTGGCCAAAGGTCACGTTGCAGCTCTGAAAAAAATCCAAAAAGGTTCAGGTCTAAACGTTTATAACCTTGGAACAGGTAAAGGCTACTCAGTTCTTGAAATTATCCAAAATATGGAAAAAGCAGTGGGACGACCAATTCCTTACCGCATTGTCGACCGTCGCCCAGGGGATATCGCAGCCTGCTATTCAGATCCTGCAAAAGCCAAAGCAGAACTGGGCTGGGAAGCAGAACTCGGCATCACCCAAATGTGTGAAGACGCATGGCGTTGGCAAAGCAAGCATCCAAATGGATTTGAAGACTAAGATGGTGATATCAATCATTGTCCCCTGTTTAAACGAAGAGGAAGTACTTCCTCTTTTTTATCAGGCTTTGGAAGCTTTACTTCCAGATTTGGAAACAGAAATCGAGTATGTCTTTGTCGACGATGGATCAAGTGATGGGACCTTGGAACTCTTAAAGACCTATCGGGAGCAAAATCCGGCAGTTCATTATATTTCTTTCTCGCGAAATTTCGGCAAAGAAGCAGCCCTTTATGCAGGCTTGCAATATGCGACAGGAGATCTAGTGGTGGTGATGGATGCAGACCTCCAAGATCCTCCTAGTATGTTGCTAGAGATGAAAGCCTTACTAGACCAGAATGCAGACTTGGACTGTGTTGGAACACGCAGAACCAGTCGAGGGGGAGAACCCTTCTTTCGCAGTCTCTATGCTAATCTTTTTTATCGTCTTATGCAAAAAATTAGTCCAGTAGCCTTGCCGTCAGGTGTCCGTGATTTTCGCATGATGAGAAGATCTGTAGTCGATGCTATTTTAGCTTTGACCGAGTCCAATCGTTTTTCAAAGGGGCTCTTTGCCTGGGTGGGTTTTAAAACCCACTATCTGGACTATCCAAATGTCGAAAGGCAGGCTGGCAAGACCAGTTGGAGTTTTAGGCAACTCTTTTTCTACTCCATTGAAGGGATTGTTAATTTTTCAGATTTTCCCTTGATTATCGCCTTTGTGGCAGGTCTCCTATCTTGTTTTATTTCTCTACTTATGACCTTTTTTGTTGTGGTTCGGACCCTCATTTTGGGCAATCCGACATCAGGTTGGACCTCTCTGATGGCTGTTATTCTCTTTCTCGGAGGGATTCAACTCTTGACCATTGGGATTCTCGGCAAGTATATCAGTAAGATTTATCTAGAGACTAAAAAAAGACCACTTTATCTCGTCAAAGAAAAAAGTGACCTTCCTGATCTTACAGAAAAAAATAAAGAGAAAAGACTATAATTTTGCATGGAAATATGCTAAACTAGAAGGAGTGGAACGTTCTTATCGATGTTAGAGTTAATCTTTAATCAAGGCACGTGTCGGACAGTTTCTAACAGCTTCTACGACGTCCTGACTAGGAGAGATTTCTTTTTCTAGTTGGTCAGGGTCATCGTAAAAACGCACGATTCCATTATCGTGGTAATCAAATAATTCAGAATAAGTTTGGCAAAGCCCACAGGCAATGCAACGTTCAGGTATAAGTGTGATTTTCATATTTATATTGTAATAAGAAAAGTAAAAAAAAACAAGGAGTAAGGTATGGCAAAAGAACCGTGGCAAGAAGATATTTATGAGAATCAAGAAGAAACAAGATCAGAACGTCGTAAGAGAGAACAAGGTGGAGGAGTGCTGGCTAATCGTATCTTGACTATTTTAGCAAGTATTTTCTTTGTGATTGTAGTTGTGATGATTATTGTTCTTATCTATCTTTCATCGGGTGGGAGTAATCGCACAGCAGCCTTGAAAGATTTTCACGATTCAGATACAAAAGTAGAGCAAGTTTCTTCTACTTCTAGTAGTAGTTCAGAGCAGGCATCTTCTAGTTCAGAGGAGAAGGTAGAAGAGTCATCTAGTAGCTCAGAACATCCAAATGATCCAGAAGGGACTACAAAAGTTATGGCTGGAGAAGGAGAAGCAGCCATTGCCGCTCGTGCAGGAATCTCGATTGCTCAGTTAGAGGCTTTGAATCCTGGGCATATGGCTACAGGATCTTGGTTTGCTAATCCAGGTGATGTTGTCAAAATCAAATAGGAGTTGATATGAAAACAATTCAAATTGCTATTGACGGTCCTGCTTCGAGTGGTAAGAGTACAGTCGCAAAGATTATTGCCAAGGATTTTGGTTATACCTACCTCGATACAGGTGCCATGTATCGTGCAGCGACTTATATGGCTCTTAAAAACCAGTTAGGAGTAGAAGAAGTTGAAGCACTTCTAACCTTGTTAGACCAGCATCCAATCAGTTTTGGACGCTCAGAAACTGGGGAACAGCTTGTTTTTGTAGGAGATGTGGATATTACTCATCCTATCCGTGAAAATGAAGTGACGAATCATGTTTCTGCTATTGCAGCAATTCCTGAGGTTCGTGAGAAACTAGTTTCCCTCCAACAAGAGATTGCCCAGCAAGGTGGGATTGTCATGGACGGTCGCGATATCGGGACTGTTGTATTGCCACAAGCAGAATTGAAAATTTTCCTAGTAGCCTCTGTTGATGAAAGAGCAGAGCGTCGTTACAAGGAAAATATTGCCAAGGGAATTGAAACAGATCTTGAAACTTTAAAAGAGGAGATTGCTGCGCGTGACTACAAGGATAGCCATCGTGAGACTTCACCTCTCAAACAAGCAGAGGATGCTGTCTACCTTGACACAACTGGTTTGAACATTCAAGAAGTAGTTGAAAAAATCAAAGCAGAAGCTGAAAAAAGAATGTAAATGTAGAAAAGCCGATAGATTGATATCGGTTTTTTTCTAAATTTGTCAAAATACTAATTTTAAGGTATAATAGTTGCTGTTCGAGAAATTTTGATTTTCAAAGAATAGTGAATGATGATAAGGAGAAACCATGAACAACCTACCAAATTGCCCACAATGTAACTCAGAGTATGTCTACGAAGACGGTGCCCTACTGGTTTGCCCAGAGTGCGCTCATGAGTGGAATCCTGCTGAAGTTGCAGAAGTAGAAGAAGGTCTTGTCGCTATCGATGCCAACGGAAATAAATTGGCTGACGGTGATACAGTAACCCTCATCAAGGACTTGAAAGTAAAAGGTGCGCCAAAAGATTTGAAACAAGGAACGCGTGTGAAAAATATTCGCATCGTAGAAGGCGACCACAATATCGACTGTAAAATCGATGGCTTTGGTGCCATGAAACTCAAATCAGAGTTTGTGAAGAAAATTTAAGCATGTCAAAGCACTATAAACTAGTATTTTATAGCCGTATCTTCTTGTTTCTAGCGGCTTTTACGGGAGTTTATCTTGAAATCGCCAAGCATGGTGGATTTGGGATGCTTCTCTATTATACGGTTTTGTCAAATCTTTTAGTAGCGATTTTTACGCTCTATCTCCTAAAGGTTATGAGCCGTTTAGGTGAAAACTGGCAAAGACCAAGTCTCTTGCGCTTAAAAGGTGGGGTTACCATGAGTATCATGATTACCTGTGTGATTTACCATTTCCTCTTAGCGCCCATTGCGACTAATTTCTATACTCTGGAAAATTTCCTTTGCCACTATATCGTTCCCCTCTGGTTTTTAGCGGATACCCTCTTTTTTGACAAACAGGGTCAATACAAGATTTGGGATCCAGTTGTGTGGACGATTTTACCCTTGCTGTATATGATTTTTGCTCTTTTTAATGGCTTGGTACTGAAACTTGATGTTCCTAATTCTAAGGTCAGTCCCTTCCCTTACTTCTTTTTGAATGTAAACAAGGGTTGGGATGTCGTGTTTAAGTGGTGTCTGATTATCTTTGTTGCCTATATGGTGGCAGGATTTATCTTCTACTTTATCAAGCAAATCAAGAGAAAGTCATCCTAATACTCTTCGAAAATCAAATTCAAACCACGTCAGTTTCGCCTTGCCGTACTCAAGTACAGCCTGCGGCTATCTTCCTAGTTTGCTCTTTGATTTTCATTGAGTATAAGACACAAGGGATTCATTTTCGAGTTTAAGAAGGAGTCTATACACCAAAGAGACTTCTTCTTTTCTTGCTTGATAACCATCAAAAAATAGAAGATTAAGAGAAATATAGAAAGAGATTTCATGAAACAATTTTTAGAACGGGTCAGTATTTTGGCTCTCTCCCTCGTTTTGATTACCTCCTTTTCGATTTCAAGTGCTCTACCAGCTATGTTTGACTATTATCAAGGTTATCCTAAGGAACAAATTGAGCTCTTAGCGAGCTTGCCATCCTTTGGAATCATGATTATGTTATTACTAAATGGTTTCTTAGAAAAAATATTCCCTGAGCGCTTACAGATTAGTTTGGGCTTGTTGATTTTATCACTGAGTGGAACGGCTCCCTTCTGGTATCAGGCCTATCCTTTTGTCTTTGGAACACGGATTCTTTTTGGTTTGGGTGTTGGGATGATCAATGCCAAGGCCATTTCCATTATTAGTGAACGCTATCAAGGAAAAACGCGCATTCAGATGTTAGGACTACGCGGTTCTGCAGAGGTCGTAGGAGCTTCTCTCATTACCTTGGCAGTCGGTCAGTTGTTGGCCTTTGGTTGGACAGCTACCTTCTTGGCCTATAGTGCTGGATTTTTGGTGCTGACCCTTTATCTGCTCTTTGTCCCTTATGGAAAAGAAAAGAAAGAAGTCAAGAAAAAAGCGAAGGAAGCAAGTCGTTTAACTCGTGAAATGAAAGGCTTGATTTTTACCCTAGCTATCGAAGCGGCAGTTGTAGTTTGTACCAATACAGCTATTACCATCCGTATTCCAAGTTTGATGGTGGAAAGAGGGCTTGGAGATGCCCAGTTATCTAGTTTTGTTCTTAGTGTCATGCAGTTAATCGGGATTGTGGCTGGTGTAAGTTTTTCTTTCCTGATTTCAATATTTAAAGAGAAACTGCTCCTCTGGTCTGGTATTACCTTCGGCTTAGGGCAAATCGTGATTGCCTTGTCTCCATCCTTGTGGGTGGTAGTGGCAGGGAGTATTCTGGCTGGTTTTGCCTATAGTGTCGCCTTGACGACGGTCTTTCAACTTGTCTCTGAACGAATTCCAGCTAAACTCCTCAATCAAGCAACTTCATTTGCTGTATTAGGCTGTAGTTTCGGAGCCTTTACAACCCCATTTGTTCTAGGTGCAATTGGCTTACTAACTCACAATGGTATGTTGGTCTTTGCTATCTTAGGATCTTGGTTAATTGTAACCTCTATCTTTGTCATGTACCTACTTCAAAAGAGAGCTTAGGATTGGTTTCCTAAGTTTTTCTTTCGGGATTTTTGTACCCAGACAATATTTATTTTAGACCCTTGTTTACAGATTATTTTCTTGATAAAATAGAAGTTATGACGAGATATAAAGCAACTATTTCCTATGATGGTTACGCCTTTGCTGGTTTTCAGCGCCAGCCTCATGCGCGTAGCGTTCAGGAAGAAATTGAAAAAACCTTGACTAGGTTAAATAAAGGGCAAGCCATTACTGTTCACGGTGCTGGTAGGACAGATAGTGGGGTTCATGCTCTGGGACAGGTTATTCATTTTGATCTACCTTATCAGATGGATGAGGAGAAGCTCCGTTTTGCTTTGGACACCCAGTCTCCTGAAGATATTGATGTGATTTCGATTGAGCTTGTGGCGGATGATTTTCATTGCCGTTATGCCAAGCATAGCAAGACCTATGAGTTTATCGTGGATAGAGGACGTCCCAAAAATCCTATGCGCCGTCACTATGCCACCCACTTTCCTTATCCGCTTGATGTGGAACGGATGCGGGAGGCTATCAAAAAATTAGAAGGCACTCATGATTTCACCGGCTTTACAGCATCTGGGACTAGTGTAGAGGATAAGGTTCGCACCATCACAGAAGCTAGTTTAACAGTTGATGAGACAGGTCAGTTTTTGACCTTTACCTTTTCAGGAAATGGTTTCTTGTATAAGCAGATTCGCAATATGGTGGGGACACTACTCAAAATCGGCAATAACCGCATGCTAGTAGAGCAGATTGACCTCATCTTGGAGAAGAAGGACAGGCAACTTGCAGGTCCCACTGCAGCACCAAATGGTTTATATTTAAAGGAGATTCGTTATGAAGAATAATCGCATTTTAGCACTTTCTGGAAATGATATTTTTAGTGGTGGTGGTTTGTCCGCGGATTTGGCTACTTATACCTTGAACGGCTTGCATGGCTTTGTAGCAGTGACTTGTTTGACAGCCTTGACAGAAAAAGGATTTGAAGTCTTTCCAACTGACGATACCATTTTTCAACATGAATTAGATAGCTTGCGTGATGTGGAGTTTGGGGGAATTAAGATTGGTCTTCTCCCTACTGTCAGTGTGGCTGAGAAGGCATTGGACTTTATCAAACAACGTCCAGGAGTGCCTGTGGTATTGGATCCTGTCTTGGTCTGCAAGGAAACGCACGACGTAGCAGTTAGTGAACTCTGCCAAGAGTTGATTCGCTTTTTCCCTCATGTCAGCGTGATTACGCCTAACCTTCCAGAAGCAGAATTATTAGCTGGTCAGGAAATTAAAACCTTGGAAGATATGAAGGTTGCAGCTCAGAAATTGCATGACTTAGGCGCGCCAGCAGTCATTATCAAGGGAGGCAATCGCCTTAGTCAGGACAAGGCTGTAGATGTCTTTTATGATGGACAAAACTTTACAGTCCTAGAAAATCCTGTCATTCAAGGGCAAAATGCTGGCGCAGGTTGTACCTTTGCCTCTAGCATTGCCAGTCACCTGGTCAAAGGTGATGAACTTTTACCAGCAGTAGAAAGTTCTAAGGCTTTCGTTTTTCGTGCTATTGCACAAGCAGATCAGTATGGAGTAAGACAATATGAAGCAGACAAAAACAACTAAAATCGCCCTTGTATCTCTATTAACCGCCCTTTCTGTGGTTCTAGGTTATTTCTTAAAAATCCCAACACCGACAGGAATTCTAACTCTTTTAGATGCGGGTGTCTTCTTCGCGGCCTTTTACTTTGGTAGTCGTGAAGGAGCTGTAGTCGGGGGATTAGCAGGTTTCTTGATTGATCTCTTATCAGGCTACCCTCAGTGGATGTTCTTTAGCTTGGTCAACCATGGCTTGCAGGGATTTTTTGCAGGATTTAAAGGGAAAACTCAGTGGTTAGGCCTTATCTTAGCAACTATTGCCATGGTAGGGGGTTACGCCTTGGGTTCTACATTGATGAATGGCTGGGCTGCAGCCCTACCAGAAATTCTGACAAATTTCATGCAAAATATGGTAGGGATGATTGTAGGATTTATTCTTAGTCAAAGTATCAAGAAGATTAAGTAAAGAGGCTGAGTCAAAAGTCTTTCAAATAAGAAAAACGCATAATATCAGGTGTTGAAAAACCTTGATAGTATGCGTTTTATTGTGGGAAGATTTTATACTCTTCAAAAATATCTTCAAACCTCGTCAACATCGCCTTGCCTTAGATATGGTTACTGACTTCATCAGTCTTATCTACAACCTCAAAACAGTGTTTTGAGCAACCTGCGGCTAGTTTCCTAGTTTGCTCTTTGATTTTCATTGAGTATTAGATGAATATTAATCAAAATAAAGCAAGTCTTTGCTGGTGCTTGTAAAGAGGTCAAAGCCATCCTTGGTAACAACACCACAGTCTTCAATACGGACACCAACTTTACCAGGGATATAGATGCCTGGTTCAACAGAGAAGCACATGCCTTCTTCGATGACCATGTCGTTTCCTTCCATGATAGATGGGAATTCGTGGACATCCATACCGATACCGTGACCGAGACGGTGGTTGAAGTACTCGCCGTAACCAGCTTTTTCGATGACCTCACGGGCAGCGCGGTCCACTTCATGGGCAGTCACACCTGGCTTGATAAAGTCAAGAGCAGCTTGTTGGGCTTCAAGAGTCAAGTTATAGATATCTTTCTTGAATTGGTCTGGTTTACCAACAGCGACTGTACGAGTCATATCTGACGCATAACCGTTGACCAGAACACCGAGGTCAAAGAGGAGAAGAGCATCATTTTCAACCTTATTAGCTGCTGGGATGCCGTGCGGATTTGCAGCATTATCACCAGTCAAGACCATGGTATCAAAGCTCATTTCATAGCCTTCACGCTTCATAGCAAAGTCGATTTGGGCGATGATATCTGTCTCCGTCTTATCAAGAGAAATATTGTCAAAACCAACCTTAACTGCCTTGTCCGCATAGAGACCTGCAACCATCATTTTTTGCACTTCATCAGCTGATTTGATGAGGCGCATGCGTTGGATGAGAGGAGTGAGGTTTTCAAACTCGGCTGTTTCAAAAACGGTTTTTAAACCATGATATTTTGTCAAGATGAGGTTGTCAAACTCAACAGCGACACGTTTGAAGTCAAGTTGTGGAAGAGCATGTTTCATTTTTTGCCATGGATTTTCAGAATCCACATAGCCCACAACTGGGAAGAAAACAGTGCTGCTTGCACGCTCAACCTCAAGGGCTGGGACAAAGAGGAGAGGTTCCTGATCTGCTAGGACAAAAAGGAACATTTGGCGTTCATGGGGATCACTGTAAAAGCCAGTGAGGTAATTGATTGTGACGGGGTCAGATACGACAGCGACGTCTAGTTTTTCTGATTCAAGATATGTTACGATTTGTTGTAATTTAGACATATGCTACCTTCTTTCTACCCCTCTATTTTGGCAAAAAATGAGAGAAAATGCAAGGGAGAAGGGTAAAAGAAAAGACAAAAAGAACTCCGACAAGATAACGGAGTTCTTTGATATAGTTTCACTGTGTTTAAGAAAACTCAGCCTTACTTTTGACGTCGCTATATTCTTCAGCGATTTCTTGACTGAGGATGTCCTCATAGGCAGGTAGTTGGATATCCTGACCGTATTTCTTCTTGAGGGCAGTAGTGACTAGGCGATAAGCCAGATTGGCATTACGAGAGAGGATAGGCCCGTGGAAGTAGGAACCAAAAACATTCTTGTAATGAACCCCTTCGCCGACCTTTTCTTCGTTGTTTCCATTTCCATAGACAACCTGCCCCAGCGGTTTTTGGTCATCTGAGAGGAAGGTACGGCCCTGATGATTCTCAAATCCATAGTAGGTTTCATTGAAATCTTCATTATGAATCTTGATGTCCCCGATAAAACGGTTATTGGTCTGGTTGAGCGTGTAGTGGCCCATGACCCCTAGTCCTTCGATGCGTCTCCCTGAAGCTTCAACATAATATTGACCCAATAGTTGGAAACCACCGCAGATAGCCAGAACCACACCGTCATTTTGGATGTAGTTGTCAATGCTCTCTTTTTTAGCAGGTAGGTCGTCCGCAATAATACTTTGTTCAAAGTCTTGACCGCCACCGAAAAAGGCAATGTCGTAGTGATTTTCATCAAAGTCATCATGGAGAGAAACGATGTCAACGGTCACATGGGCTCCCAGTTTTTCAGCCACATACTTGAGCATGAGGATGTTTCCATTGTCCCCGTAGGTATTCATGAGGTTCCCATAGAGGTGGGCAATGTTGAGCTGATAGGGGTAATTGCCAGCTTTTGAGGAAAGTGAAGTATAAACCATTAGTTCATCTCCTTTCTAACAATCTGACGACTAGCCAGCAGTTCGCGGAATTCCAGCATAGCAGTATAAGTTGCTAGGATATAGGCATGCTTACAGTCTTGGTTCTCAATGGTTTTAAGAACTTGTTCCAGACTACTTGTTTCAGTGATTTTATCAGCTGGATAGCCTGTTACTCGTAGACGACGTGCAATTTCAGAATGGCGAACACCGCCAGCGTTGATTTCGGGAATGTCCATGTCAGTGATTTGTTCAAAATCAGCATCCCAGATCCAGCTGGTGTCAATTCCATCTGCATAGTTGGCATTTAGGAGTACAGATAGGCTAAATGGATAAGGAGCTAGTTTAATCATCTCGATAGCTTGGGTCGCACCGACTGGATTTTTAATCAAGACGAGGGTGCATTCCTTGTCACCGATATGGAAGGTTTCTTGGCGTCCAAAGACTGCACGGCTCTTGTCAAATCCCTGCTTGATGAGTTGTGGATTTGCACCAAGGAAACGGGCGATAGCAACTGCAGCTAGGGCGTTGTAGATATTGTAGAGACCACCGATTTGAATACCGTATTCTTGTCCGTCAATGACAAAGCGAGAGCGATTGTTGGTCAACTCAACTAGTTCTGTCAAGCGATAGTTGAGATCAGGACGTTTGCAGCCACAATTTTCACAGATATAGGCCCCCAAGTTGGCATAGGTATTGTGCTCATATTTGAGGATGCCTTGGCAGTCAGGACAGAGAATTCCTTCTGTATTGTAGTGAGCTTCTCGAGCGGGTCCTTTTTCTAAGTCAAAACCAAAATACTGTACAGGATTTGGAATAGCTGGCTTGTAGAAAAGTGGACTGTCTCCATTAAGGAGAACAGTAGCCGTAGGCGCCTTACGAATGGCATCCAAAATCATCTTGTAAGTTGTGTAAATTTCACCATAGCGGTCCATCTGGTCACGGAAGATATTCGTGATGACAAAAAGGCTTGGCTGGATATAGTCACAGATACGAGATAGACTGGCTTCGTCGATTTCTAGGACGGCAATATTTTTCCCAGTTTTAGAAGATTTGGCTGTTAAGAAGGTTGTCGCAATTCCTGTAATCATGTTGGCACCGCTTGGGTTGGTCAGAACTTGACCATAAACCTCTTTTAAAATGCCGACAGTGAGGGCAGTTGTCAGGGTTTTCCCGTTGGTTCCAGTGACCACGACAATCTCGTAGTTCTTAGCTAGATTTTGTAAAATATCTTTATCAAATTGAAGGGCAAGTTTTCCTGGGAGCGTACTTCCACGGCCAAGATGGCTCAAAACGAAGTGGGAAGAACGCCCAGCAAGAAGGCCCAAAGTAGTTTTTAATTTCATGTTTCTATTATATCATAAAAGAGGGAAAAGACAGATTTGATACTCAATGAAAATCAAAGAGCAAACTAGGAAGCTAGTCGTAGGTTGCTCAAAGCACTGCTTTGAGGTTGTAGATAGAACTGACGAAGTCAGTAACATATATACGGCAAGGTGAAGCTGACGTGGTTTGAAGAGATTTTCGAAGAGTATGAGATTTCGCAGAAATGAAAACAGCCCTCAGAGGGCTGTTCGATACGATTAAATCTCAACTTAAATCGCAAACAAGTCATTCAAGTTCTCAGCCAAGGTTGGGTGAGTGAAGATTTGTTTTGTGAAGTAAGTGTAAGGAATCTTGTTGTCCATAGCAACAGTGATGATGTTGATGATTTCTTGAGAACCTTCTGAGAAGATGCTTGCTCCAAGAATTTCTTTTGTTTCAGTATTAACAACAGCTTTGAAAGCTCCGCGAAGGTCTCCGTTTACGTGACCACGAGGCATTGCTGCAACAGGGATTTCCTTAACGGCGTATGGAAGTTTCAAATCAGCTGCTTGGCTTTCAGTCAAACCAACTTGTGAAAGGGCAGGTGTGATAAACATGGTGTTTGGTACATTGAGACGGTCTTCAAGTGTGTAACTGCCATCTCCAGCAAGGTAGCTGTAAACAACACGGAAGTCATCAAGTGAAATGTAAGTAAATTGAAGGCCACCGTTGACATCTCCAACTGCAAAGACACCAGGAACGTTTGTTTGACAATGTTTGTCTACTTTAATAGCACCACGTTCAGTTAGTTCAATATCTGTATTTTCAAGTTGAAGTGGTTCTACATTTGGTTTGCGTCCAGTTGCGTAAAGAAGGGCATCGAAACGGTAAGTTTCGTTTTCAGTCACAACGAGCACTTGGTCACCGTCGTTTTTAATTTCAGTAGTACGGATGTTTTGAAGCAATTCAATACCGTCTTCTTCCATGTATTGTTTAGCAAGAGCTGCGATGGAAGGTTCTGCACGAGGTAGGAATGTATCCAAGGCATCTAGGACTGTGACCTTGCTTCCAAGTTTGTTGTAAAGGCCGGCAAATTCAAGACCGATATTTCCACCACCAAGGACTCCAAGGTTTTCAGGTAATTTGTCCAAGTTTTGGATACCTGTTGAGTCAAAGACGTTTTTGCTTGTAGCAAGTCCAGGGATTGGCAAGACGTTTGAAACAGCACCAGTGTTGATGACGATTGTTTCAGCAGTCAGTTCTTTCTTTTCATCACCAGCTTGGATTTCGATGACTTTATTTGAAAGGAAGTGAGCTTCCGCATCAAAGATATCTACGCCTGTACCAGCAACAGTCGCATAGTTTTTACCGTTGAGGCGACCAGTGATAGTGTTTTTGGTAGCAATGACTTCTTCAAAAGATAAGTCCTTCTCAGCAGCAACTAGCAAGGTTTTAGTTGGAATACATCCGATGTTGATACAAGTTCCACCGTACATAGCTTTGCTACGTTCAACGAGGGCAACTTTTTTGCCAGCTGAAGCCAATTTACCAGCTAGTGTTTTACCAGCTTTACCAAATCCGATAACGATTAAATCATAAGTTAACATTTAGAGTTCCTCCTATTCGAATTTCATTCTAGCATAAGAAAAAAACTTTTGCACAATTCTGCTACGCTTTAAAAAAGTTTATGAAATAGTTGAAATTATAGCCTTACTTTCTCAGAAAAATCGTTTACATGAGTTTATCGATGGATTGGGCTATCTTTTGCTTCTCTCTTGTGTTATACTAGATAAGTTGCAAAGAAAACAGTACTTTTCTTTTGTGGAAAAGAAGCAACACGATTTTATATCCAGTATATGAAAATACGTCATAAAAAGAAAAGTATAAACTAAGCCCTATAGGGTGGCTTCGCACCACCTTTAGAAAGAAGAATAACGTGAAATTTAATGAATTAAACTTGTCTGCTGATTTGCTAGCAGAGATTGAAAAAGCTGGTTTTGTAGAAGCCAGTCCGATCCAAGAACAAACCATTCCTTTGGCCCTTGAAGGCAAGGATGTTATCGGTCAAGCACAGACTGGTACAGGGAAAACAGCAGCATTTGGCTTGCCTACCCTTGAAAAAATCCGTACAGAAGAAGCGACCATCCAAGCCTTGGTTATCGCTCCAACTCGTGAACTAGCTGTCCAAAGTCAAGAAGAACTCTTCCGTTTTGGTCGTAGTAAGGGAGTCAAAGTCCGCTCAGTATATGGCGGATCAAGCATTGAAAAACAAATTAAGGCTCTTAAATCTGGTGCCCATATCGTGGTGGGAACACCAGGTCGCCTCTTGGACTTGATTAAACGCAAGGCCTTGAAATTACAAGATATTGAAACTCTTATCCTTGACGAAGCGGATGAAATGCTCAACATGGGCTTCCTTGAAGATATCGAAGCTATCATTTCTCGTGTCCCTGAAAGCCGTCAAACCTTACTTTTCTCAGCAACTATGCCAGATGCTATCAAACGTATTGGTGTTCAATTTATGAAAGAACCTGAGCATGTGAAGATTGCTGCTAAGGAATTGACCACAGAATTGGTTGACCAATACTACATCCGAGTTAAAGAACAAGAAAAATTTGACACCATGACTCGTCTTATGGATGTGGAACAGCCTGAACTTGCTATCGTATTTGGGCGCACAAAACGCCGTGTAGATGAATTGACTCGTGGTTTGAAAATCCGTGGCTTCCGTGCAGAAGGAATTCATGGAGACCTAGATCAAAACAAACGTCTTCGTGTCCTTCGTGACTTTAAAAATGGCAATCTTGATGTTTTGGTTGCGACAGACGTTGCAGCGCGTGGCTTGGATATTTCAGGTGTGACCCATGTCTATAACTACGATATTCCACAAGATCCTGAAAGTTATGTTCACCGTATCGGTCGTACAGGTCGTGCTGGTAAGTCAGGTCAGTCTATTACCTTCGTTTCACCAAATGAAATGGGCTACCTTCAAATCATTGAAAACTTGACTAAGAAACGCATGAAAGGTCTCAAACCTGCAAGTGCAGAAGAAGCCTTCCAAGCTAAAAAACACGTAGCTCTCAAGAAAATCGAACGTGATTTTGCAGATGAGACTATCCGTGCCAACTTTGAGAAATTTGGTAAGGATGCTCGTAAGCTGGCTGCCGAATTTACTCCAGAAGAATTGGCAATGTATATCTTGAGTCTGACTGTTCAAGATCCAGATAGCCTTCCTGAGGTAGAGATTGCACGTGAAAAACCACTGCCATTTAAACCATCAGGTAATGGCTTCGGTGGTAAAGCTAAGGGAGGTCGTGGAGGCCGTCGTGGGGATGACCGTCGAGACCGTGATCGCCGTGGCAATGGTCGTCGTGATGATTTCAAAAAAGGAAGTCGTGGCAATGATCGTTTTGATAAGGAAAAACGTTACCGTAAGGATAATAAAAAACCACGTAATACTTCAAGCGAAAAGCAAACAGGCTTTGTTATTCGTAACAAGGGCGATAAATAAGAAAAAGCGGTTCAAAATGAATCGCTTTTTTATATAAGGAGACCGAATGGAAAAGAAAGATAAATAAAATAGATATATTATCTTCTTGTAATATTATAATACACAAAAATAGGGAGCTTGTCAATAGAAAAGAAGCAATTTAATTAAAAATATTCTTGTTTTTTCAAATTGCAATTAAATAAGCAATTTTCAGATAATAATTGAAAATTCAAGCTGTTTATGTTATAATGATAGCGATTAAATTCGAGGTGAAAAATGGCACATTTATTAGAAAAAACTAGAAAAATTACTTCTATCCTGAAGCGCTCAGAGGAGCAGTTGCAGGAAGAACTTCCATACAATGCGATTACCCGTCAATTGGCAGATATTATTGACTGTAACGCCTGTATCGTTAATAGCAAGGGACGTCTCCTTGGCTATTTTATGCGTTACAAAACCAATACAGATCGTGTAGAGCAATTCTTCCAAACTAAAATTTTCCCGGATGACTACATTCAAGGTGCGAACATGATTTACGATACAGAAGCCAATCTGACAGTTGATCATGATTTAAGTATTTTTCCTGTGGAAAGTCGTGCCGACTTTCCAGATGGTTTGACGACTATAGCACCGATTCATGTATCAGGGATTCGACTTGGTTCTTTGATTATTTGGCGCAATGATAAAAAATTCGAAGACGAGGACTTGATTCTTGTTGAGATTGCGAGTACCGTTGTTGGGATTCAACTCCTTAATTTCCAGCGTGAAGAAGATGAGAAAAATATCCGCCGCCGTACTGCTGTTACCATGGCGGTTAATACCCTTTCTTACTCCGAACTCCGTGCTGTTTCAGCAATTTTAGGGGAATTAAATGGAAATGAAGGGCAGTTGACTGCGTCAGTGATTGCAGATCGTATCGGAATCACTCGCTCTGTGATTGTCAATGCCCTTCGTAAACTTGAGTCTGCAGGGATTATTGAAAGTCGCTCACTTGGAATGAAGGGAACCTATCTTAAGGTCTTGATTTCAGATATTTTTGAAGAAGTGAAGAAAAGAGATTACTAATGACTAAGGCTTTGATTTCGATTGATTATACAGAAGATTTTGTTGCTGATAGTGGGAAGCTGACAGCAGGTGCTCCAGCTCAGGCAATTTCAGAAGCCATTAGCAAAGTGACTCGATTAGCTTTTGAACGAGGAGACTACATCTTCTTTACCATTGATGCTCATGAAGAAAACGATTGTTTTCATCCAGAAAGCAAGCTGTTTCCTCCTCACAATTTGATTGGGACTAGTGGACGGAATTTATACGGAGATTTGGGGACATTTTATCAAGAGCATGGTTCAGACAGTCGTGTCTTTTGGATGGATAAACGCCATTACTCAGCTTTTTCAGGGACTGACCTGGATATCCGTTTGAGAGAGCGTCGAATTTCTACAGTTATTTTAACCGGAGTCTTGACGGATATCTGTGTCCTGCATACAGCTATAGATGCCTATAATCTAGGATATGACATCGAGATTGTTAAACCAGCTGTTGCTTCCATCTGGTCTGAAAATCATCAATTTGCCCTAGGTCATTTCAAAAATACACTCGGAGCTAAGTTAATAGATGAAAATCTAAATGAAATTTCAGAGTAATTTGGTTGATGAAATGAAAAAAATTGAAAAAAAGTGTTGACAAGCATCCTAAAAGTTGATATACTAGTAAAGTAATCGACGCGGGGATGGCGGAATTGGCAGACGCGCAGGACTAAGGATCCTGTGACCGCTTTAGGTCGTGAGGGTTCAAGTCCCTCTCTCCGCATAGGATAAGAGTTAGCTTAAGCTAGCTCTTTTTTCATCTAATTCAAGTAGAGCAAAAAATTTTTGCTCTTTTTTTGTATTTCATAAACATTTCATATTTGGATTTTATAATAGTCTTACAAATATGGAGGTGACAAATGAATCCAATCCAAAGAGCTTGGGCTTATGTCAGCAGAAAACGACTGAGAAGTTTTATTTTATTTCTGATTTTATTGGTCCTATTGGCTGGAATTTCAGCCTGTTTGACTCTGATGAAGTCCAACAAAACAGTTGAAACCAATCTTTACAAATCACTCAATACCTCTTTTTCTATTAAGAAGATAGAAAATGGGCAGACTTTCAAGTTGTCAGACCTAGCATCTGTAAGCAAGATTAAGGGACTGGAAAATGTTTCTCCTGAACTCGAGATGGTCGCAAAACTAAAAGACAAGGAAGCAGTGAGTGGCGAGCAGAGTGTGGAGCGTGATGATTTGTCAGCTGCGGACAAGAACTTGGTTAGCTTAACGGCTCTTGAGGATTCATCCAAGGATGTCACCTTTACCAGTTCAGCTTTCAACTTAAAAGAAGGTCGACACCTTCAAAAAGGGGATTCAAAGAAAATCATCATCCACGAAGAATTGGCTAAGAAGAATAGTCTTTCCCTTCATGACAAGATTGCCTTAGATGCTGGTCAGTCAGAAGCTGGTAAAGGACAAACTGTCGAGTTTGAGATTGTCGGCATCTTTTCTGGTAAAAAACAAGAGAAATTTACAGGTTTGTCTTCTGACTTCAGTGAAAATCAAGTCTTTACAGACTATGAAAGTAGCCAAAGCCTTTTGGGAAATGGTGAATCTCTAGTCAGTGCAGCTCGCTTTTATGTAGAAAATCCTAAGGAAATGGACGGACTCATGAAGCAGGTAGAAAACTTGTCTTTGGAAAATCAAGGCTATCAAGTCGAAAAGGAAAACAAGGCTTTTGAACAAATCAAAGACTCAGTTGCAACTTTCCAAACCTTTCTGACCATTTTCCTTTATGGGATGTTGATAGCAGGAGCAGGAGCCTTAATTCTTGTTTTGTCTCTCTGGTTGAGAGAACGGGTCTACGAAGTGGGAATTTTACTTGCACTTGGAAAAGGCAAGAGCTCGATCTTCCTACAATTTTGTTTAGAGGTTGTTTTGGTGTCTCTCGGTGCTTTGCTTCCAGCATTTGTTGCAGGAAATGCAATCACATCTTACCTACTCCAAACCCTACTAGCAAGTGGAGATCAGGTAGCCTTACAAGACACGCTAACTAAAGCAAGTGGTTTATCAGCCAACATCCTATCTTTTGCAGAATCCTATGTTTTTCTAGTCCTGCTTAGTTGCTTATCTGTAGCTCTTTGTTTCCTATTCTTATTTAGAAAATCGCCTAAAGAAATTTTATCATCTATTAGTTAATACTCTTCGAAAATCAAATTGAAACCGCGTCAGCTTTATCTGCAACCTCAAAGCTGTGCTTTGAGCAACCTGAGGATAGCTTCCTAGTTTGATCTTTGATTTTCATTGAGTATAAGAAGGAGAAATCATGACTTTATTACAATTACAAGACCTTACCTACCGTTATAAGAACACTGCTGAGGCAGTTTTATATCAGATCAATTATAATTTTGAACCCGGGAAATTTTACAGTATCATTGGTGAGTCAGGAGCAGGAAAATCCACTCTCTTGTCCCTCCTTGCTGGTCTAGATAGTCCTGTTGAAGGTTCTATCCTTTTCCAAGGAGAGGACATTCGTAAGAAGGGCTATTCTTACCATCGCATGCACCATATTTCCTTGGTCTTTCAAAATTATAACTTGATAGATTATCTTTCTCCGCTGGAAAATATCCGCTTGGTCAACAAAAAAGCAAGCAAGGATACACTTCTTGAGCTTGGTTTGGATGAAAGTCAGATCAAGCGGAATGTTCTCCAGTTATCAGGTGGTCAACAGCAACGTGTGGCCATTGCGCGCAGTTTGGTATCAGAAGCTCCAGTTATTCTCGCGGATGAGCCAACGGGAAATCTGGACCCTAAAACTGCTGGAGATATTGTCGAACTGCTCAAATCACTTGCCCAGAAAACAGGTAAATGTGTCATCGTCGTCACCCACAGTAAAGAAGTGGCACAGGCGTCAGATATTACACTTGAATTGAAGGATAAGAAACTGACTGAAACTCGCAATACTACGAAATAATATGAGCTTTTTCTGTTCGAACTATAAAATAGAATAACATCTAGAAAGGGAACCTATGTTACACAACGCATTTGCTTATGTTACAAGGAAGTTTTTCAAATCGATTGTCATCTTCCTGATTATTCTCCTCATGGCGAGCTTGAGTTTGGTTGGCTTGTCAATCAAGGGAGCTACTGCCAAGGCTTCTCAGGAGACCTTTAAAAATATCACCAACAGCTTCTCCATGCAAATCAATCGTCGCGTCAATCAAGGAACGCCACGTGGTGCTGGGAATATCAAGGGTGAAGATATCAAAAAAATCACCGAAAACAAGGCCATTGAGTCTTATGTTAAACGCATCAACGCTATTGGGGATTTGACTGGCTATGAACTCATCGAAACGCCAGATACCAAGAAAAATCTGACACCTGACCGTGCCAAACATTTTGGAAGTAGCTTGATGATTACAGGTGTCAATGACTCCTCTAAAGAAGACAAGTTTGTCTCTGGTTCTTATAAGTTGGTCGAAGGTGAGCACTTAACAAACGACGACAAGGACAAGATCCTCCTGCACAAGGACTTGGCAGCCAAACACGGCTGGAAAGTAGGGGACAAGGTCAAACTAGACTCTAATATCTACGATGCAGACAATGAAAAAGGTGCCAAGGAAACAGTTGAAGTGACAATCAAGGGGCTCTTTGATGGTCATAATAAGTCGGCAGTAACCTACTCACAAGAACTATACGAAAACACAGCTATCACAGACATCCATACGGCGGCTAAACTATATGGTTATACAGAAGAAACGGCTATTTATGGGGACGCAACCTTCTTTGTAACAGCGGATAAGAACTTGGATGATGTTATGAAAGAGTTGAATGGCATCAGTGGTATCAACTGGAAGAGCTACACACTTGTGAAGAGCTCATCTAACTACCCAGCTCTTGAGCAATCCATCTCTGGTATGTACAAGATGGCCAACCTCCTCTTCTGGGGTAGCTTGAGCTTCTCAGTCCTTCTCCTTGCCCTCTTACTCAGCCTTTGGATCAATGCCCGTCGCAAGGAAGTGGGTATTCTCCTCTCTATTGGTCTCAAGCAGGCAAGTATCTTGGGGCAATTCATCACTGAATCCATCTTGATTGCCATCCCTGCTCTTGTTTCTGCTTACTTCTTAGCTACTTACACAGCGCGTGCAATCGGAAATACTGTTCTTGCCAATGTCACTTCAGGTGTTGCCAAGCAAGCCAGCAAGGCTGCTCAAGCCTCTAACCTTGGTGGTGGTGCAGAAGTAGATGGCTTTAGCAAGACCTTGTCGAGCCTAGACATTTCCATTCAGACATCAGACTTTATCATCGTCTTTGTCCTTGCCTTGGTTCTGGTGGTGGCCGTCATGGCGCTTGCTTCAAGCAATCTCCTTAGAAAACAACCAAAAGAGCTTCTGCTGGATAGCGAATAAGTTTGAAAAAATTAGTCTGGAAATAGAGACAGCATCTTGTTTTTCTATTCAAGAACGGTGGATAGAGAATGGCTATTTAACAATTCAAAATAGAACCGAAAGCAGTGGTGAAAATCATTGCTTTCAGTTGCTTTCTTTGTACTTTAGTGTTTAAATATGATATACTAAAGCTATGGAATTTATTAGAAAGGGGTTTCGTAACTTATATATGGAATTGTGCATAAAAATCTATAGAAATCTTATCTTGAAAATAGATAGATAAATCTGTAGAAGCCGACCCATATCGCAAACATAGGCTAGTAGACCTAGGTAGGGTCTACTTTGGAAAATATAGAATAGTGAGGAAAAATAAACATTATGAGACAAACAAATGTTAGAGGAAGCTTGTCCCTACGTGGCTTTAGAAAATTGAGAACTGGTGCAATTGTTGCGACAGGTGTCATTTTGCTAGGTCTGGGCTTTTTAGCTCCAACTGTGTCAGCCAGTGAACAAGATGGTGTTTGGGTAGCCAGAACAGTTGCAGAAGTAAAAGCTGATATTCAAAATATAAACAATTTATCACACTACACAATTAAGTGGGGAGATACACTGAGTGCTATTAGTGGGGCAACGGGGCTATCTGTTGATAGTTTGGTTGAGATAAATCGTATTGCAAATAGAGATTTGATTTTTGCTAATAATCAATTGTATTTTAGCGAAGAGGCTTTTCTAAAAGATGGAAATACAGAAGTAAAAAGACAGCAAGTGTCGATTGATAATTCTGGTAGCCGTCAAAGTTATGAAGTTGAAACAAAGACAGATACTGTAACTGGAGAGCAAACTACTACTGTTAAACAAACGACACCAGTAGTTGTGGAAACACCAGCAGTATCAGCACCGAAATCAGAAACCTCAGTCTCAGTTGCGCCAAAAGTGGAAGAGCCAGCGACTCCAGCGCCGAAAGCAGAGGAACCAGCGACACCGGCACCGAAAGCGGAAGAGCCAGTGACACCGGCACCGAAAGAAGAGACTCCATCGACACCAGC
>NZ_JVLX01000058.1:99068-99197 GCF_001070815.1 Streptococcus pseudopneumoniae
AGCGGAAGAGCCAGTGACACCGGCACCGAAAGAAGAGACTCCATCGACACCAGCACCAAAAGCGGAAGAGCCAGTGACACCGGCACCGAAAGAAGAGACTCCAGCAACACCAGCGCCAAAAGCGGAAGA
>NZ_JVLX01000059.1:0-12127 GCF_001070815.1 Streptococcus pseudopneumoniae
TCAATGAAAATCAAAGAGCAAACTAGGAAGCTAGCCGCAGGTTGCTCAAAGCACCGCTTTGAGGTTGCAGATAAAGCTGACGTGGTTTGAAGAGATTTTAGAAGAGTATGACAAAGAAAAACGAACGAGACTTACTTCCAATCATGAAAGCTAGATCTCATTCGTCAAAATGATATTACCAAGTCTGGTTTATCCATTCATTGAAACGTGAACGTGATCATAGTGATTTTCTGTCACGCTACCACGGTCTGGCATTGGGTTCCAAGTATTAGCTGGCCCATATTTGCTATCGAATGGAGCATAGAAACGTTGTTTCCAAATAATGTAACTAATTCCACGGCTGGCCATGTTTTGAATAGCGTATTCCGCAATCTTATCCCCTAATTCTGAGCTTTCTGGTACCATAAAGTCGATAGCCAAACCTTTTCCGTGATCTCCACTGTCTCCTGGACGGTAACCACTAAAGGATGTGATGCCAAACAAGTTAGCAATTTCTTCTTTAAAGGCCGCTGTTTGTGGTTGAAGGCCTGCATTTTCAGATTTCGCTACCGCAAGTCCAGCATAATCGGGCGCAGCTGGAGCCGCGTAAGTTGTTGAAACTGTTTTCGCCTCTTCTGGTTGATAAGTAGAAACTGCTGCTGTAGCTTCACTTGATGATGCTACTTCTTTTGCTTCTTCTGAACTTGTTGCAGTTGTTTCAGGTGCTTTTTCTTCTACTGGTATTGTAGTTGCTTCCACTGTTGAAGCAGCTTGTGGGTTTGCTTGAGTTTCCTCTTTATCAGCTAGAGTCGTTACCTGAGGAGCTGCCTCTTCAACCGGACTGATTGTTTCGGCTGTTTGCTCCGTTGAAGTAGAAGTGTTTATAGATGATGCCACGTCTTCTGCAGCAGTCACTGTCTCTGCAACTTCTGATTTTGATGCTACTTCTTTTGTTCTTGGAACTTCTACCGCTTTTGGAGCTTCTGCAATTGGTTGAGAAAGATCTGCATCCTGAACAGTTTGATTATCAACGGTCACTTGATTGGTTGTCAAATCTGCTGTCGCAGTTGTAACTTCTTCACTAGAATCTGCTTGAGGAGTTTGGATTTCAACTTCTGTTACTTCTTCTGCTTCATTAACAGTCGTTGTCAAAACAGTTTCTGGGTAAATCAAGTCCATATTCGTGATTTTATTCAAATTCGCAAGGACTGTGACATCTACACCCAAGGCTTCTGCAATGGTGCTCAAAGTATCACCATACTGAACTGTATAACTTGTTTTGTTGTCCTTTTTAGTCAAATCGTTTTGGATTTGCTCAACACTACGGGCAGTCCAAAGAACTTCTTCTGCTTGAGTTGCCAATACTGGGGCAAATGACAAGGCTACTGTTGAGGCTAATAATATTCTTTTCTTCATTCTTTCAAATTCCTTTCAAATGAGTACCTGTCTATCATAACACAAAAAATGCAGAAAAAAAGCCCTCTCGGGCCTATTTAACAGAACTGTCCATTCCTTGTAACAAACTTGGTTACTTGAAATAGTTTGTTAGGTCTCTGTCACAAAACTGACACAATCTTATCGTTCCCAATCCCCAAAAATATAAGGAATATCTGCTAACTCTTGAATCCTGTGATTTCCTTCATAAGTCGACTCTAAAAAGTTGATACTTTGAATCCCACTATTCTGGGCAAATTCCACATCCAGAGTCCGATCCCCTATATAGTAGGTCTCCTCAGAATCCAACTGATACTTGTCTAACAGATAGGTAGCCGCTTCTGAACTAGGTTTACGCGCAAAGCCACTCTGACTGGTTAAAGTCTCTGTAAAATAAGATTCCAAACCCAAGTCTCTGAGAATGGTACGAGCATTGTCTCCCTTATGAGTGTAAACAAACTGCTGAATTCTTGATTCGTCCGCCCAATTCAACACCTCACGCGCACCTGGCATCAAAACTACCTGAGCATTCTTCTCAGCCAGACTCTGTGCACGCACCTGATTTAGCACTTTCAAATCCAGTTTTCTCTCTTCTGCCACCTGCACAAGCAAATCCTGAACAGAATACTTGAGAATAAACTCTCTCACCTTCTCCTTATCATAAGGAATAGCAAACTGACCAAAAGTCTCCTCAATCCCTGACAAAATTGCTTCGTAAGAGTCCAATAAAGTCCCGTCTAAATCCCAAATAAAAGCTGGTTTTTGCATTTCCTATCCTTTCAAGCTCATATAACGCTGGTAACGGTAACGTAGAAATAACCAACGAAAACCATTATCCAAAAGGGTTCCGGCCCAAATACCAGGCAAGCCCCAACCAAGCACAATCCCCATCAGATATCCTGTTCCAATGCGGATACACCACATTCCTATACTTGTCGCATAAAAGGGAAGCCGAGCATTGCCCAAACCCTGCCAGACTGCTGTATAGATGACTGTTCCTATCGTCATAGGAGTACCAAGTAGTGAAAAAAGTGTCACTAGCACACTAGCCTCCACCGCTAGAGAATCAGCCGTATAGAGATGAGTCAGTGGTATACCTAAGACATAGATACTAAAGGTCAAGGGCAACATGAGGACCAGAGAAAGCCAAAAGGCTTGTTTACTCAACTGATCTACTCTATTCCAATTATCCTCTCCAACTGCTCGAGCTATCAGCATGACCGTTGCCGTAGCGACGCCAAAAGCAGGCATGTAGTTAAACTGGGTCAAGACTTCTCCGACCGCATTTCCCGCCACTGCCTCCGTTCCAAAAGAAACGACCAAGGCAATGATCACGACATCTCCAGCCCGCATCATGAGCCGCTCTCCAGCTGCTGGCAAAGCTAAGGTCAATAGTTCCTTATCTAAACCAAAAGTCGGTTTCTCAAAAGGCAACTTTAATTGCGACCATAAAATCACAAGACCTACCAAACGAGACAGAATTGTCCCCCAAGCAACACCCGCTATCCCCATATCAAGAACAAAAATAGCTAGACTTGAAAAAAGAATATTCAAGGCATTGGATAAAAAACTAACATAGAGAGGCAGACGTGGATCATGCGTTGCACGAATCAAGGCTCCCAGACTAGTCATTAAACCTAAGAGAACAATCGATCCGCCTACCAAAGATAGGTAGAGTCCACCACTCTCAGCTACATCTCTCTCCGTCCCCAAAAGTCCTATCATCTCTTTCCCAGCTAAGATGGATAAAGCTCCTAAAAGGAAACTTAATAATAAGGTAATCTTCAATGCCTCAGTCACATGATAGGCTAGCATAGATTGATCCTTCTGCCCCAAATTTTTTGAAATAACACTGGAAATAGCAGCTCCCAGAGCGATGAAAATCGCCTGATAAATCGTGATAATATTGCCAGCTACTGATACACCCGAAATAGCTATCAAGCCCAAGTGGGCTACTAAGTAACTATCCACCATCCCCATGAGCATCTGCAAAAAATTTTCGCCCATAGCTGGCAAGGCAATATTAAGAATGTCTTTATTTTTCTTAAACAATCCTTCCTCCTGATGAAAAGAAACTCAGTTGGTTTCCCAACCGAGTTTACTCCCTCTGTCTTAAAGTCCTAGATAAGCCTCAACCGCTGCTTGCATATCAGCAGCTGCCACTGTTGTCTTGTGACGAACAGGAGCTGTTTCAAGCCCGTCAACTGCTGGTGGCACTGCAACTCCTGAAATATCATGTAATTGAGCCAAGGCTTCAAAGTCAGTCAAGCCTACTTTACCTGTTACAGCTTCTACTGCAACCACTGGGAACTTGTATGGACTCGCTGTTGAAGCAATCACTGTCTTAGTCACATCGCCAGTAGCCGCTTGGTATTTCTTATAAACTGCCGAGGCAACCGCCGTATGTGGATCCTCAATGTAGGCATCTGTTTGATAAACACGTTTGATTTCTGCCGAAGTTTCTTCCTCAGTCGCATATTCAGCCGCAAAGAGCTCCAGAATCTCAGCATCAAAATCAGTCAATTCATATTGTCCTTGTGTATTCAAGGCATTCATGAGTTCAGCTGTCTTAACCGCATCATTACCTAAAAGATGGAAAATCAAGCGCTCCAAGTTTGAAGATACCAAGATATCCATAGATGGACTAGTTGTGACTTTAAACTCACGTTTCTTGTCGTAAACACGTGTCTTGAAGAAGTCTGTCAAAACATTGTTGTCATTTGAAGCACAGATTAATTTGCCAACTGGCAAACCAATTTGCTTAGCATAAAAGGCAGCCAAGATATTTCCAAAGTTTCCTGTTGGTACTGTGAAGTTGACCTTTTCACCAGCCACAATCTCACCAGTCTTAACCAACTGAGCGTAGGCATAAACATAATAAACAATCTGTGGTACCAAACGACCAATATTCATAGAGTTAGCTGATGAAAATTGCAACTTGTTGGCAGCTAATTTTTCACGAAGGGCTAGATCGTTAAACATATGTTTCACGTTGGTTTGCGCATCGTCAAAGTTACCGTCAATGGCAATAACATGAGTATTGTCGCCAGTCTGAGTAGTCATTTGCAGCTCTTGTACCTTGCTGACACCATCCTTTGGATAAAAGACGATAATTTCAGTACCTGGAACATCGGCAAATCCTGCCATAGCAGCTTTTCCAGTATCACCAGATGTCGCTGTTAAGATGACAATCTTGTTCTCCAAACCATGCTTCTTAGCAGCTGTTGTCATAAAGTATGGCAAAATAGACAAGGCCATATCCTTAAAAGCAATTGTTGAACCATGGAAAAGTTCCAAGTTATATTGCCCGTCTAATTTCACTAATGGTGCGATAGCTGGAGTATCAAACTTGCTATCGTAGGCATTGTTGATACAGTAGTCCAACTCTTCAGCTGTAAAGTCATCTAAAAATGCTGACAAAACAAGCTTAGCAACTTCCTGATAAGAAGCAACTTTCAATTTGTCAAAATCCAAATCTACCTTTGGATAAGTAAGCGGGGTAAACAAACCACCGTCCGTCGCCAAACCTTGCAAAATTGCTTGGCTGGCAGTTACTGTATTGTTGGCATCACGCGTTGATTGATAAACTAATGTCATTACTCTCTATCCTTTATCTATAGTCCCTTCCATTATATCATGATTTTTCAGAAAATTCTCCCTTTATAAGAGAAATTATAGGCCCAATTCTTCTTTCAAAGACTGTAAATAGATTGTTTCTTGCTTATTTCTCATCTTCAGTCCTTCCTCAGCTAACAGAAGTAAGTCTTTTGAAAACTCTCTAATCGCAACTTCTTCCTGATCTGTAAGCTTTTTCTTAGAAAATTGTCGTCTTAAAAACTTGTAATTTCTACCAAATACTTTAAAGAAAGGTGCTGTTTCTAAGTAAGCTTCTAACTTGTCTAAATGAACTAATAATCCCAAGTGAAAAGCTGCTGAAGTAAAAGTCCTATCAAGAGGCTGAGTACACACACTACGAAACTCAACCGTTCCTCGAGTCGTTAAGTCTTGATACTGATAACTACGATGAGTTTCAAAATCCTTCTCTTGGGGAGAAATAATAACCTCATCCCCATTAAGAGCAAATGCCTGGATTTCAGGCGTAGCTAAATAGTCCCTTACCTGAATAGGATAAAAATAATAGGTCTGCCCATCACGTTCTGCAGTAAAAATTGCAGAATGATCTAGATAATCAAAAAAATCATCCTCATCTTTAAAGAGTCTAGCATTGACACCAACATTCTCTGGATAGATACCATGCATAGATTCTTCCCAGAAAATATCTCTTGAGATTTTTGTATCCCAATCAGCACCTGTAAACTCAGAATTTGCAAATAAATAAGCCTTAGCCCCTTCAATTTGGGTAAAAGCATTAATCACTCGTAAATAGTTAGACTTTGAAACATCCAACTGTACCTGACTCCCACAGATAAAAGCACCATAGTCAGGGAAATGATGCAAGTCTGATTTAGTCACATTTCTGCTCAAACTCAAATAGTCCATCAACATCTGATAGCGTGGATAAGCCACTGGACAATTCTCATTTTTATCCCAGTTGGGATGAATACCACAGCCAACAATAGCATGATTTGATTCAGCTAACTTCTTCTGGATTGCTTCCATATAAATACTAAAACGTTCTTCAACCTCTTGTATCGTTTCAGCCTTACCAAATGCAAACTCAATCGTTGTATAAGAAACTTCAAATAAAATAGCATCCTGACTTATCGGATCTACTAACTGAATAGGGTTTCCAAAATCATCAACCTTTTCTACAGTTAAATCAAAATAAGAAACTAAATATCGGAATAAGTACTTGATAAGTTCAATATCTGTAGCATCCCCTTCCAAGTTTACAACGGGATATTCCAGCTCAATCCCGATAAACAATTCAGGATTTTCTTTAATATTTTTCAAATACCGATGTTTTAATAAATCGATAGAACGAGACATACTTCCCTACACTTTCATAATCTAAATAACATTTGAATAACTATTATTATAACAAAAATAATATAAAAAAGGAACGAAGATTAACTACGTTCCTAACGCTATACTATACCGGCGGCCGGGGTCGAACCGGCACGTCCTTGCGGACACTGGATTTTGAGTCTAATATTATTAGTTTTAAATCTCAGAAATATTGATTTTATAAGCTTTTTTTCCATAATATTTTTTAAAACTTAGTATCACTTCCAAAGTTTAGATACTTTTTAGTAACTATAAAATGCTAGAAAGTATACTCCTTATTAAAAAGAGTTTTGGACTAGTTTTGTGCAATTTTATTACCCATATCCGTAATAAGAGAGGCTAAATTAATTGCCTTTAATGATTGTAGAAATTGGTTGTGAATATCATTAGACACATAACCAGCTAGCAAAATATGCTCAGCCATGTCATATTGCTTAATCAAGAGAATCTTATCATGTTTTTCATTAAATAAAATCGCACTAATTGCTGTATTAAAGACTGGAAAACGAAAACTCGCACATTGTGAACAATAAGGAATATCTCCCTCATCTTTTAAAAATTTTTTCTCCAAAGGATGCCCACATTCGGGACAACAAGTCATTGTTTTGTCAAATATAGAAACCTCTTTTTTAAAGTTCTTAAAAGTAATTTTACCAGTAAAATCGAGACCACGCAAGACATTGAAATAAATCAAGACTTTTTTTAAAATTTATCTTATGATATAATAAACTTATCAGCTATTGGTTCTGAAAAAGTGTCTGCCACAGTTTTACTACAAATTCTCATGACTTGTGCCAAGATTTATAAAAAACGGATAGCTATAATAGCTCTTAGAGCAAAAACATGACATATAGGAGGTTAAAGACATGTCATACTTTTATCTTTTTATCGCCATTGTAGGAGAGATATTGGGAACTAACCTTTTGAAATTATCAGACGGTTTTACAAAGCCTATTCCAACCGTTTCTGCCCTACTTAGCTATGGCGTTTGTTTCTATTTCCTCTCACTAGCAATGCAAAAAATTCCTTTAGGAATAGCTTATGCAACATGGTCAGCTGTCGGTTTAGTTTTGACAGCCTCTATCGCAGTAATGATTTTCAAAGAAACACTAAATGTTTATAGCATTATCGGTTTAATTTTGATTATCATTGGTGTTGTCATGGTTAACTTATTAGGAAATGCAGGACATTAATAAAACCGGCTCTATACTATTTGTAGTGGGTAAATCCCCTATGGATATTATGGAGCCTATTTTGTTGTAGAAAAAAAGTTCCATAAGAACTATAATGAAAAGCTAGAATTCTGTCAATATTTTGGACACATTTTGGGAGGGAATTTTGAAGACTAGCGTCCTCCTAATTTTCCCAATAAGTTTTAACTTCTTCAAAAATCTTATTCAAAAGTTCTGCATCTTTTTCTGACAACTGATTTTTTTCTATAACTCTATCTTTTAGTTCTGTTGCCTTTATTTTATTTCTTGCCACCGAAACTGCTATTGAATGTTTCAAAATATCAAACTCATCCTTTGAAAAGTTTGCAATATTGGTAAGATCTAATTGTTCTAGAGGTAAACTACTGATAATTGAATAAGGTTTTTGTCCCAGCAAATAATCTGTAGTAGTCCCAAAGATATTTGCTAATTTCACAACGAATTCTAATCCTGGTTCTAACGTTCCATTCTCCCACCGAGAATATGTCCCTTGTTGAACTCCAATTAATTCCGATATTTGTACTTGAGTTAACTTTTTTGATTTTCTGAGAGTTTTTAACCTCTCTGAAAATTTATAATCCTCTGTATACATAATTCTCCTATAGATATTCTTATTCGTATATTTTAGCTTGACAAAATATTCTAAACGGTATAAAATAGAATTATTCCATAAGGAATATTTATTTTGAGATTGAATATTCCATTGAGAATATTATAGCATAAAAGGAGGTAAAAGCGTATGTAACTAGTAGTCGATTTAAAAAATTTTAATAAAGGAGGTAGGATTCGACAAAATAAAAAATCTTGAAACAAATGTGCCGTTCGTTCCAAGATCAAAACATATTATGTAACAATTATACCACAGAAAACTCTTCAGTTGCACAAGAAAATTTCGGAGGTTTCACAAAAAGATGACCAATAAAGAGTTAGTCAATCAAATTTCTGGCCTAAACTCTACCTCTACTCTTAAAAATTGGATTCAACTGATTAGAGAGATAAGTGGCAAGGAATTTAAGAAAATTAAAATTCCTATCAGTAGAAATCCAAGAACTCATCAATTAAGTTATACAGTTGCCTATGACTTTACAGACGAAGACCTTAGACAATTTCAAAAGTTAGCTAACCTAAAACTTGAAATAGGTCTCAAAGAGGCTATACAAGCCGTATTTGGGAGTCTAGCAGATAATGAGCAAGAATCCCTAAACCAAGTAATAGATGAGCTCTACGATGAACTGAGCGCCTTGAAACAGGAATTTAAACGAGAAATACGACTGATAAAAATTGAGAATTCCAACCTAAAAAAGAAAATCCAAGATATTGAAGAGTCGATGCAAACCGGCTTACTAGGGTTTGTTAACAAGAGATCAAAAAATAGGTTCGGCTAATAGCGAGTTTTCGGCTGAGCCATGAGGCAGAAAGCCGAAAATGAGCGTAGATGCGGACGGACCATTTTTGACCGATAGGGTGTGTAGTAACACCACCCTCTGCAAGTTAGGTGTACCATCGAAAGAATTCAGTATTTCCAAGGGTTTCGGAGATTTTAAGGGTGGCAAAATTAAGCAAAAAGTTGAATCAAAATCTATGGCAAAAAATGAACATTTACGTTCTGTATTTGACTGGATTCAAATTCAGTTTGATAAGACTGAATTTTCGCCAAGAGAAATAATCGAAGACATTCTATTTCTTGACTATGACCTATTTATTGAGAATAAAGGGAGCCTTAAATACTATAACTATGATAGCCAGCTTCATTATGGGAATATCCGTATCTACTATGGAGCGAAAGAGTCGTCCTACATGCTTGTCATGTCAGGACAGGCACTCGAGTTCTATAGAGATATGGTATTAGATCCAAATAGTCTGTCCGAAAGACAGTTTTTGAACAACCTCTACTACAATTACAATCATTTTTCAGTAAGACGAATTGATATTGCAATAGATGATTTTAATGAAACACCCTATTTCACTCCTAATCAGCTTCTAAAGATTTGTCAGAAGAAACGCTTTATATATGGAAAAAGCACCTACTACAATACCTACGGAGATGAAACAATCGGCCAGACCTTATATTTGAGAAAACCCAATGATGACGAAAGACTTAGAATTTACGATAAACGCTTAGAACGAGCTGAGAAGCTCGGTATCAGCAAGCGGTATATAGAAAATTGGATAAGAACTGAGTTAGAACTTAGGAAAGAAAAAGCTCGCTACTTCATTCAAGAATGGTTGCATTCAGAAATAGATCTTCTCAACTTTACCAAGGGATATCTCAAAGAAAAAGTGAGGTTCTATAGTGATAGCTATTTCTCAAAACCTTTGAGATCTTGGGAAAAGTTTTTAGGCCATTCAAAACCCGTCTCTATCATTATTTCAAAATCAAAAACAGAACTAGAACAAAAATTAGAATGGTTTACCTATAAAGGTTCAGGAGCTATTCTAAAAGCGTATAAATTTCTATACGACAATAACTTACTGCATGAGTATGAGAAAGCTAACTATCTCGCACTCAACAATATGGAATATCCACCAGATTTAGCAAGTGGATTAATAGAAAGAGCAATACTCTTTAAACGAGAGGATTTGATCCCTACAATCAAAGAAAATATTAAAAGGAGAAATTAACTATGGCAAAAATGCTTTCACAAAATGACTGGAATTTTAATAACATTGGAACAAAATTTGAATTGGATGAAGTCATTCCAAAATTTGAAACGGAAGTCCGAGCAGATGCAAACGGAGAAATTATCAAAAACCGAGATGGTAGCGAAAGACGTTTTAATACCGATAAAATCATTGGTTGGAAATACAATGTAACAATCAAGGATGGACAATTCAAAAAGAAATCAACCCAAGTCTCAGTAGACAATCCAGATGCCTTGGTTGATAATGACTATATCCAAGCAATGGATGAAGTACCAGTTACATTTGACAATTTACAAGCTACTATGATTAGCACGACAATGTATTACAAGGCTGATGCTATCCATTTAGTAGATGTAAAACAAAAATAAGTAAAATACAAGGGGAGTTAATCCTCCCCTTAGTTAATCTAATTAGAAAAGGAGATCACATGATTAAAACTGTAACAAAAGATGACCTTATCGAACTTGGATTTGCTCCAGGAACTGCAAGAAAGATTATCCATACCGGCAAATTACTATTAGTGAATCGTGGTTTTAACATCTACGATAACAAAAGGATTGGTACAATTCCAGCCAGTGTCGCAGAAGAACTATTAGGAATTGAACTCCAGAAAGAAGCGTAGCTTATGGCTTTACGTAAAAGTAGAGACGGAACTTGGATTGTTGATGTTTCCAATGGTATAAATCCAATATCTCTAAAACAACGTAGAATTGTAAGAAAAGGATTCAAAACTAAAAAAGAAGCATTGGAGGCCGAACAATACTTACGAAGTGTCGAACTTAAAGAAAAAAGTTTCAACTCAAAAATATCAATTGATATCCTTTATGATCTCTTAAAAGAAGAGGATAGAATAAACAACAGAAAACAAAGCTATATAGATACACAAGAAAACAACTATAACAGGCATATAAAAAACTATTTTGAAAAAGTTGATGATGTAGCTAAATTAACTTATGAAGATATCTATCAATTCAGAGAACATCTAAGAGATAAAAATACTCAAAACTCAGAAAAGAAGCTAAGTCCAAACACTATTAATAAAATTATAATTTTACTAAAGAAAATTCTGGATGTTGGATTAAGAAAGGGATTTTACAAGGAACATCCCGTAGGATTACTGAAAAAATTACCCATAGAAAAAGTAAAATTAAATTTCTGGACAGTAAAAGAATTTAAGCATTTCTTAACACTATTTAGCAACGATGAATACAATATAAAATTACTATTCACAGTTCTATTTTTTACTGGTCTAAGACTCGGAGAAGCTCTTGCTCTAACGTGGAAGGACATAGAGTTTTCTACAAATACAATCCATGTAAGTAAATCAATATACGTTAAAAAAGGTGAAGAACACATTAGTAGTACAAAGACAAAAGCTGGAACCCGAAGAATCATCATGAACACCAAACTAGTGGAGACACTAGAAGAATGGAGGCAAACACAGCATGAAAGATTAAAAGAATTTACAACCAACCTAGATGATCTACAGATATTTCAAAATAGCCCGATTACGATAACTAAGGATTCAATCGAAAAACAATATAAAAAAATATTACAAAGAGATAGTTCTTTAAAAAAAATAAGAATTCATGACTTCAGGCATTCACATGCTTCCCTACTAATAAACCAAGGAGAAGATTATCTTGTCGTAAAAGAAAGATTAGGACATGCTTCTATAACTACAACAATAGATACATACTCTCATTTGTATCCAAGCAAGCAACAAAAATTAGCGGATAAATTAGATGATTTGTTATAAAACTAGTAATTTTAAGTAACTCAGCGTTACAAATTCAACAAATAAAAGAAAAAGACAAGGTCCGAAAACCTTGTCTTTAATACTATACCGGCGGCCGGGGTCGAACCGGCACGTCCTTGCGGACACTGGATTT
>NZ_JVLX01000060.1:0-658 GCF_001070815.1 Streptococcus pseudopneumoniae
TGGAATGTTTTCAACATTTGTGACCTTGCCACCTTCTGGAATCTTGATGCCTTTTGTGTAGTCCTCTGGCGTTAACGGAGTTTTCGTTACTGGAGTTTCAATTTCCTTAACAGGTGTTACGTTAACTGGAACATCCACTGTTGTTGTTTTTCCATTTGGTAAGGTAACAGTTACTTTAACAGGATCTTTTTTACCTGGGGTTGTTAAGTCTGGAATATTTTCTACATTCGTTACTTTTCCACCTTCTGGTACTTTAACATATTTAGCAATATCCTCTTTTGTTAAAGGTGTATTTGTTACTGGTGTTTCAATTGGTTTTGGTTTAGCTTCTACCACTTTAATCGTAGCGGGAACTTCAACCAATACATTTCCATTTTTATCTTTTACTACGACTGTTACTGGTTTATCTCCAACAGTTGTTGCATCAAATGGTTCGGTTTGTCCATCTGGAACTTTGTATTCAAATGTTGAACCTTCTGGGTAATCACTTGGAGTAATATTATCTCTTGCTTGTGGTTTTTGAGTTGGATTTACAGGAATTAATTGTTCCTTGCCTTCCACTACCTTAACCTTAGCAGGAACTTCTACCAATTTATCTTCCCCATCTTTTGCTTCTACAATAACATCTTTTTCGCCTGGTGTTGTTGTATCTACTGGA
>NZ_JVLX01000061.1:0-21520 GCF_001070815.1 Streptococcus pseudopneumoniae
GACATTTGGGGTGCTTTAGGCTGAGATGATACCCATTGAACCTGATACAGTTAATACTGGCGAAGGGAAATGTGAAACGTTTTTTCGTATGGCGAAATGAACAATCTAATCTTGTAAGCTAAACTCTAATTCTTGATTGTAATTGGAGTTTTTTTGTTTATATAAGCTGGATGAAGGTGATACAAAGCATTTAGGTAGCTCTTCTTGAACGCCCTTGATTTTCTTTAAAAAGGTCAAGTAAAACTAGGATTTTCTTGATGTTTTGTTGATTACGAACGAGTAAAGAGAGGAAAAATAAATATGGAAACACAAGACTATGCATTTGAGCCAGGTTTGACTGTTGGAGAATTATTAAAAAGCAGTCAGAAGGATTGGCAGGCTGCAATCAATCATCGTTTTGTTAAGGAACTTTTTGAGGGAACAATTGAGAATAAGGTCTTAAAAGACTACTTAATTCAAGATTATCACTTCTTTGATGCCTTCTTATCCATGCTGGGTGCTTGCGTAGCCCACGCAGACCAGCTTGAATCCAAGCTTCGTTTTGCTAAGCAACTAGGCTTTCTTGAAGCAGATGAAGACGGTTATTTCCAAAAGGCTTTCAAAGAGTTAAAAGTATCTGAGAATGACTATCTAGAAGCAGACTTGCACCCTGTAACAAAAGCCTTTCAGGAGCTTATGTATTCTGCTGTGTCTTCATCAGACTATGCCCATCTTTTGGTCATGCTGGTCATTGCAGAAGGTCTCTATTTAGACTGGGGTTCTAAAGATTTGGCTCTACCTGAAGCCTATATTCATTCGGAATGGATTAATCTCCACAGAGGTCCTTTCTTTGCAGAGTGGGTTCAATTTCTGGTTGACGAACTCAATCGTGTCGGGAAAGGTCGAGAAGATTTGACAGAACTTCAGGAACGCTGGAATCAAGCGGTCGCTTTAGAATTAGCCTTTTTTGATATTGGTTATGACGCCTAGAGAAAGTTTAGGATATTTACAAATTTGATGAGGTAAATCATTCAATGTAAATGAAAAAATTTCTTAACGAAAGATAGAGATAAATCGAAATCAGTAGATCGTATAAAGTGAAAAGGAAGGATTTCAATATGACAAGTTTAAAATTATTAAAAGAAAAAGCACCTTTGGTTATTTGCATAACCAATGATGTAGTAAAAAATTTCACAGCAAATGGATTAGTAGCACTGGGTGCATCACCAGCCATGAGTGAGTTTCCAGCAGATTTAGAGGATTTGTTAAAGTATGCTGGTGGTTTATTAATAAACATAGGAACATTGACAGATGAAAATTGGAAATTATACCAAGCTGCTCTGAAAATTGCAGAGAAATATAATGTCCCAGCAGTTTTAGATCCTGTAGCCTGTGGAGCAGGAGAATATAGAAAAAAAGTAGCAGATGATCTAATCAACAATTATAAACTAGCAGCGATTAGGGGAAATGCTGGCGAGATTGCCTCTTTAGTAGGAATAAATGTGGCATCTAAAGGAGTAGATAGTGAGGGCGTAGATAATATTGATGAAATTGCTCTAGCAGCAAATAAGAAGTTCAATATTCCAATAGTAGTAACAGGTGAAGTGGATGCTATTGCGGTTAATGGAGAAGTGGTAACGATTCATAATGGTAGTGCCATGATGCCAAAAGTTATTGGGACAGGATGCTTATTAGGTGCTGTAGTAGCAAGCTTTATCGGACTTGAAAAAGGTCAAGAATTGAAATCATTAGAAACAGCAATGTTGGTTTACAATATCGCTGGAGAAATGGCAGAAAAACGCCCCAATGGACATCTTCCTGGAACATTTAAAGTTGAATTTATAAATGCCTTATACGAGATTACAGACGAAGATGTAAAGGAATTCAAAAGAGTGAAGTAAAATGTTTCATAAAGAATTACTAAAACTATATTTTATTTGTGGAACGACTACTTGCCAAGGAAAAGATCTATTTATGGTCGTTGAGGAAGCCTTAAAAGGTGGTATAACCTTATTTCAATTCCGTGAAAAAGGTGAGGGAGCCCTGGAAGGTAAAGAAAAAGTCGAATTAGCAATTAAACTACAGGATCTTTGTAAAAAATACAATGTGCCGTTTATTGTTAATGATGATATTGATTTGGCAATGGAAATTAACGCTGATGGCGTACATGTAGGACAAGATGACATCGGTGTTGATGAAATTAGAAAATTGATGCCAGATAAAATAATTGGTCTTTCTATAAAAAACGAGGAAGAATTTCAACAATCAAAAGTTGAATATGTAGATTATGTTGGTGTTGGTCCTGTATTTGATACCCAGTCAAAGGATGATGCTGGTGGTGCTATAGGTTATGAAGGTCTTAAATTGATGAGAAAACTATTACCACAAATGCCCTTAGTTGCAATTGGTGGGATACAGACGCAACATATTAAAGACATTATGAAGACCAATGTTGACGGCGTTTCAATCATTTCAGCAATATCGTATGCAAAAAATATAGAAAAAACTGTTCGAGAAATGAGTGAGCAATAGGTATCTATCCTTGGATTCTAAGTAAGTGGAAGTTTTCCTTTTCTAAAAAGCTATGTCCAGATTCAGCTCAAATGGCTAATCTATCAAACAAGACATTTGGTTTTTGCAAAAGAAATATCTGCTGTCTTTGTGAGTGCAAGGCTGTATTTCCCAGTTCAATTCCTTGAACTAGAATAAATCGTCTGTTAAAATAATTATATAATTAAATAATAAAGACATTTGGGGTGCTTTAGGCTGAGATGATACCCATTGAACCTGATACAGTTAAGACTGGCGAAGGGAAATGTGAAATGGTTTTGTATTTATAGAAACTAACCATCTAATCTTGTAAGCTGAACTCTAATTTCTATCTGTAATTAGAGTTTTTTCTTTTACGAAACTGGATGAAGATGATACAAAGCATTTAGGTAGCTCACCTTGAATGCCCCACTTTTCTTTAAAAAAGGAGTTTTTTTATGTTGAAAAAATGGCAGTTAAAAGATGTTATTTTACTTGCTTTCTTGTCTATCTTTTTTGGTGGCGTTTTTGTAGGATCCGGATATCTGTTTGATATCCTCACTCTGATTTTAGCACCTCTTGGTTTACAGGCCTTTGCCAATGAAATCCTCTTTGGTCTCTGGTGTATGGCTGCGCCTATTGCTGCCATTTTTGTTCCAAGAGTGGGAAGTGCAACGATTGGAGAAGTGCTAGCTGCGCTTGCTGAAGTCCTTTATGGTAGCCAATTCGGTCTAGGTGCCCTTTTGTCTGGCTTGGTTCAAGGTTTGGGAAGTGAACTTGGTTTTATCGTAACCAAGAATCGCTATGAAAGTTGGCTCTCTCTAACTGCTAATAGTATTGGGATTACGCTTGTTAGCTTTG
Organism: Streptococcus pseudopneumoniae; assembly: GCF_001070815.1. Classification (GTDB taxonomy): domain Bacteria; phylum Bacillota; class Bacilli; order Lactobacillales; family Streptococcaceae; genus Streptococcus; species Streptococcus pseudopneumoniae_P. The sequence goes on from NZ_JVLX01000061.1 coordinate 3,370, forward strand.
TCTATGAATACATTAAGTTAGGTTACTACGCCTTCTCCCTTCCTTTTGTGCTTTCCTTGCTTGTGGTGCGTTTTATTTCCGTCTTTTTCTTCTGTACTATCTTGGTTCGTGCCATTGTCAAACTTTATCATCAGTTTGCAGCTGGAGGCAAGGCATAGATGGGGCTGGAATTACGAGAGATTCAGTCCCCAATCTTCTCTGAGCCGCTTGATTTTACTTTTCATGCGCAAGCCTTTACCTTGTTGGTTGGGAGCAGTGGTTCAGGGAAATCTAGTCTCTTTCAAATGATTGCCCAAGTCAGTTCTCTTCCCTATAGCGGTCAAGTCCTGATAAACGGGAGCGAGGTCAGTCAGCTTTCTATCATCGAACGTGTCCAGACGGTTGGTATTCTCTTTCAAAATCCCAATCATCAATTTACCATGGAGAACTTGTTTGAGGAGCTGATTTTTACCTTGGAGAATATTGGGCATCCCGTTCAGGAAATTGATTCTAAAATAGCAGAGGTAGTCCAGCAATGTCGCTGCAATGCGATCTTGCACCGTCCCATCCATCACTTATCGGGTGGGGAAAAGCAAAAGGCTGCCTTGGCGGTTCTCTTTGCCATGAATCCTAAGGTCTATCTCTTGGATGAACCCTTTGCTTCCATTGATCGAAAGAGCAGGATAGAGATCTTAGAGATTCTAAAAGAGTTGGCCTCTAATGGGAAGACAGTCATCTTATGCGACCATGATTTGACGGACTATGAAGCCTATATCGACCATATGGTGGAACTAAGAGATGGACAACTAAGGGAAGTGTTTCAAATCCCTACCTCTGAAATGACACAGGCTGTTTCAAAGGAAGTTTCTTCCAGCTCAGAACTATTCCATATGGATAGAACGATTTGTGAGCTGGATAAGCGCACCCTCTTTTCAATTGCGGATTTTACATTCTACCAAGGGATTTCCTGTATCTTAGGTGATAATGGTGTCGGGAAATCAACCCTCTTTCGGTCTATTCTTCAATTTCAAAAGTATAAGGGGCGCATTACCTGGAAGGGGACAGTCCTGAAAAAGAAAAAGAGTTTGTATCGTGATTTGACGGGTGTTGTTCAGGAAGCTGAGAAGCAGTTTATCCGAGTCAGTCTGCGAGAAGAGCTGAAATTAGATGGACCTGATTCTGAAAGAAATCAACGAATTTTTAAAGCTTTACGATATTTTGATCTGGAGCAGGCACTCGATAAGAGTCCCTATCAATTAAGTGGTGGTCAGCAAAAGATTCTTCAGCTCTTGACCATCTTGACCAGCAAGTCTTCTGTGATTTTGCTAGATGAACCTTTTGCAGGTTTGGATGATAGAGCTTGTCATTATTTTTGTCAGTGGATTGTGGAGGAGAGAAATCAAGGAAGAAGTTTTCTGATCATTAGCCATCGTTTAGATCCCTTGATCTCTGTGGTTGATTATTGGATTGAGATGACTAGTCAAGGTCTCAGTCATGTGAAAGAAGTGACAATTACCAAACCACTCACATCTCAGAGTAGCAATACCCAAGGGGAGGTGAGATAGTATGGTCAAAGTAGCAACTAAGACACCAATTATCAGTCTCTTCTTGTTGATTTTATCCTTGGAAACATCTTTCATTCCTTCGATTGCTCTAAATCTTTCGGTAGTCGCATTTTGTATTCTCTTTATGCTCTATTACCGTCGATTTAAAGTATTGGCTTGGATGATTCTGCTTGCCATTTTGCCATCCTTTGCCAACTACTGGGCAGTTCAGTTACATGGAGATGCTTCGCAGGCAGTCATGCTCGGAACGAGGGCTTTCGTTACAGTTTGTATAGGACTTGTCTTTGTTTCCTCTATTTCCTTAAAAGAACTTCTCTTGTACTTGGCTCAAAAGGGGTTATCACGGTCATGGGCTTATGCCTTGATTGTGGTATTTAATTCCTTTCCTCTCATTCAGCAAGAAATCAAGTCCCTCAAGGAAGCGTGCTTACTGCGTGGTCAAAAACTGCATGTTTGGTCGCCCTTGATTTACAGCAAGGTTCTGATGACAGTCTTTAGGTGGCGTCATCTTTACCTGAGAGCCCTGTCGGCGCATGGATATGACGAACATGCACAGGTGGAGAATTGCTATCGGACTTTTTATATTGCTAAAAAAACAAAATTAATCTACCTGCTTTTCTTTTTATTGCTGCAAACCAGTCTATTTTTATAAAGGAGTTATTATGGAATTTACAGATATTGCGATGGAATTATCTAAGGAAGCTTGGCAGGCTTCCTTTCATCACCCCTTTGTTTTACAGTTGCAAGAGGGTAATTTAGACCCGTCCATCTTTCGCTATTACTTGATTCAGGATGCCTACTATCTGAAGGCCTTCTCAGAAGCCTATCACCTCTTGGCTGATAAGACTTCAAACCAAGAGATGAAAAGACTCTTGAAACAAAATGCTCAGAGTCTAGTGGAAGGTGAGTTATTTATCCGCCAACAATTTTTCAAGGAATTGGAAATCAGCGACCAGGAAATGGAGCAACATCCAATCGCTCCAACCTGCTATCATTATATCTCTCACATTTATCGTCAATTTGAAGAAGCAAATCTAGCCATTGCTTTTGCGAGCTTGCTGCCTTGTCCTTGGCTATATCATGATATAGGCAAATCACTTAATCTTAAACCATCACCAAATCCTCTCTACCAACAATGGATTGAAACTTATATTACGGATGAGTTAGAGCAGCAGATTAGAGAGGAAGAAGCGTTGGTCAATCAGCTCTATCGAGAAAGCGATGAGACAGACAAGAAAAAAATGCTAGATGCCTTCCACATCAGTGTTCATATGGAAGCCAAGTTTTGGGAAATGGCCTATCAACATCAGACATGGAAGAGCGATTTACAGTCTTTAGAAAAAGGAGAATAATAAACATGAGAAAGCACCAATTACAAGTTCATAAATTAACCATTTTATCCATGATGATTGCCCTTGATGTAGTCCTTACGCCTATCTTTCGTATTGAGGGAATGGCACCGATGTCCAGTGTAGTCAATATTCTAGCAGGAATCATGATGGGACCTGTTTATGCCTTGGCTATGGCTACAGTGACAGCCTTTATCCGTATGACGACTCAAGGGATTCCGCCTTTAGCTCTTACAGGAGCGACTTTTGGAGCCCTTCTAGCAGGTCTCTTTTATAAGTACGGTCGAAAATTTCATTATTCCGCTCTAGGAGAGATTTTGGGAACAGGTATTATTGGTTCTATTGTGTCCTATCCTGTTATGGTACTCTTTACAGGATCAGCTGCAAATCTTAGCTGGTTTATCTACACTCCTCGATTTTTCGGAGCAACCTTAATCGGTACAGCGATTTCCTTTATTGCCTTTCGATTTTTAATCAAGCAGGAATTCTTTAAAAAAGTGCAGGGATATTTCTTTGATGAAAGGATAAACTGATGCAGGAATTGACAAATCCTTTTCCTCTGGGAACGACTTCCCTCATTCACTGCATTACCAATGAGATTTCTTGTGAGATGCTGGCCAATGGCATTTTGGCGCTGGGATGCAAACCTGTCATGGCAGATGATCCCCGTGAGGTTCTTGATTTTACTAAGCAAAGTCAGGCCCTCTTCATCAATTTGGGGCATTTGTCTGCTGAGAAGGAAAAATCAATCCGTAGGGCAGCTTCTTATGCAGCTCAAGTTTCTCTTCCAATGGTAGTAGATGCGGTTGGTGTAACGGCTTCAGCCATTCGTAAGAATCTAGTCAGAGATCTTTTAGAATATAAGCCCACAGTCCTTAAAGGAAACATGTCGGAAATCCGAAGTCTTGTTGGTTTAAAACACCACGGAGTTGGAGTCGATGCGAGTGCTAAAGATCAAGAAACTGAGGATTTACTTCAAGTCTTGAAAGACTGGTGTCAGCTTTATCCTGGTATGTCATTCTTAGTCACAGGCCCCAAGGATCTCATTGTTTCAGAGAATCAGGTTGCTGTATTGGAGAATGGCTGTGCAGAATTAGACTGGATAACAGGGACAGGAGACTTGGTTGGAGCCTTGACAGCCGTTTTTCTCAGCCAAGGAAAGACTGGCTTTGAAGCTTCTTGCCTAGCAGTTTCTTATCTAAACATCTCTGCTGAGAGAATAGTTGTTCAAGGAATGGGATTGGAAGAATTTCGTTACCAAGTACTCAATAATCTCTCGCTTCTAAAAAGAGATGAAAATTGGCTAGATGCCATCAAAGGAGAGGTTTATGAATAGAGAAGCACTTAGACTATATCTGGTAACCAATCGCTACCAAGATTCTGTGGAAAGCTTTCTTGAAAAGATTGAGACGGCTTGCCGTTCAGGGGTTACCATAGTCCAATTGCGAGAAAAAAATCTCACAACTAATCAATACTATCAACTGGCAAAACAAGTCAAGGAAATAACAGATGCCTATCAGATCCCCCTGATCATCGATGATCGTTTGGATGTCTGTCTTGCAGTTGATGCTGCAGGTTTGCATATTGGAGACGATGAATTACCAGTTCCGGTTGTCCGACAAGTCTTGGGCCCTGACAAAATACTTGGTGTCACAGCTAAAACTGTAAAAAGAGCCATCGAGGCAGAAGAAGGAGGTGCCGATTATTTGGGAACAGGAGCCATTTTCCCAACAACCACCAAGGAAAATGCGCCTATCACCCTGATTTCAACTTTGAAAACAATTTACCAAAGGGTCGCTATTCCAGTAGTTGCTATTGGCGGCTTGACATCAGAGAATATTGACCAACTTATCGGCACGGGTATAGCTGGTGTAGCTGTAGTGCGTGATTTGATGCAGGCAGAAGATATAGAGGCAAAAACGCAAGCCTTTTTGACAAAGTTGGATGACATTATTTTCTAATTAATACTCAATGAAAATCAAAGAGCAAACTAGGAAGCTAGTCGCAGGTTGCTCAAAGCACTGCTTTGAGGTTGCAGATAAAGCTGACGTAGTTTGAAGAGATTTTCTAAGAGTATAAAAACTCTCTAATTCCCTAAAAGTGGGAACTAGAGAGTTTTTTTAATCTTTAAAGCTTGTATGGTTGACTGGGCCAGAACCGTGACCGAGTTGAGGAGCGTCTTGAATAGCTTTTGTGATAAAGGCCTTGGCCTTATCAACTGCATGGTAAAGACTTTTGCCCTTGGCTAGTTCAGCAGTAATCACTGCAGCAAAGGTACATCCAGTACCATGAGTGTGACAGGTTTGAATTCGTGGGCTTTCCCAGACAAATTGTTCATCCTTGGTAAAGAGGAAATCCTTGGCACCACCTTCGAGATGGCCACCTTTAATGACTACAGATTGAGGACCAAATTCTTTTAAAATCAGGCGACCAGCACGCTGCATGTCTTCGGGATCATGGATTGAAAAACCAACAATCTCTTCTGCCTCAGGAAGATTCGGAGTGATAATGGTTGCAAGGGGAAGTAGGTTTGTTTTTAGGTAAGTTCTGGCACTGGTATCAATCAGGGTGTCACCGCTTGTTGCGACCATAACAGGGTCAAGAACATAGGGACAGTCCAACTTTTTAAGATAGGGTTGGATGATTTCCATGATTTCAGTAGTTGCCAACATCCCAGTTTTTACAGCCTGAGGTGGGATATCCGAAAAGACACTCTCCAATTGAGCTTTCAACATTTGAGGAGAAACGTGCTCGATTAATTGAACGCCTCTGGTATTTTGAGCGACAAGACTGGTCACAACGGCCATTCCATAGACATCTCTAGCTTGGAACGACTTTAAATCAGCCATAATGCCAGCACCACCACTAGGGTCAGTCCCTGCAATGGTCAAAGCAACGGGTAAATAAGTCATCTAAAACCTCCCAACCAACTGAAGTTTGTATTCTTAAGAACAAGCTAGTCCGTTTCAGGAAGGCAATAGAAGACTGCTAGTCCCCATTATCATTTCCACTCCCATCAGCTAGCATTACCTAGATTGAGTCAAAGGGTCTAACAGTTGTTAATCTCAGCTTTACGCACCCCTAGTGGTTGTTTTCTTTTTTCTTTAGTATAGCATATTTTTATAGTTTATATAGTAAGATTTGACTGAAAATCCTTTATCAAATGGTTAAAATTCAATTTTTCAAAGAAAAGATTAATTTCATAGTTGACAAATGTAGATTTTAAGAGTATACTGATAATTGTAATTGACAAATGTAGATTTTGGAGGTGTGATTATGCAGATTTCAGATGCAGAATGGCAGGTCATGAAGATTATTTGGATGCAAGGAGAGCAGACCAGTATGGATTTGATCAGGGTTCTGGCGGAGAGATTTGACTGGTCCAAGTCGACCATTCAAACTCTTTTGGCTCGTTTGGTTGAGAAAGAGTGCCTGACTCGAAGAAAAGAAGGTAAGTCCTTTGTTTATTCAGCTCTTTTAACTCTAGACCAAAGTCGGGATTTGCTTGTCCAAGATATCAAGGACAAGGTTTGTTCCCGTAGGATTAAGAACTTGCTGGCTGATTTGATTGCTGAATGTGATTTTACTCAGGCTGACTTGGAAGAGTTGGAAGCTGTGATTTCTGAGAAGAAATCAAACGCTGTGACAGAAGTAAGATGTAATTGTATGTAAAGGAGACGTCATGTTAAATAGTATTGTAACCATTATTTGTATTGCCCTTATCGCCTTTATCTTGTTTTGGTTTTTCAAAAAACCTGAAAAATCTGGACAAAAGGCCCAGCAAAAAAACGGCTACCAAGAGATTCGAGTGGAGGTCATGGGGGGCTACACGCCTGAGTTGATTATCCTCAAGAAATCAGTGCCAGCCCGCATTGTCTTTGACCGTAAGGACCCTTCACCCTGTTTGGACCAAATTGTTTTTCCAGACTTTGGTGTACATGCGGACCTGCCTATGGGAGAAGAGTATGTAGTGGAAATCACGCCTGAGCAGGCTGGAGAGTATGGTTTCTCTTGTGGCATGAATATGATGCACGGCAAGATGATTGTAGAATAGGAGGACATTATGACTGAAATTGTAAAAGCAAGTCTTGAAAATGGCATTCAAAAAATCCGTATCCGAGCTGAGAAAGGCTATCATCCAGCCCATATCCAGCTTCAAAAGGGAATTCCAGCTGAGATTACCTTTCATCGTGCAACTCCTTCAAACTGTTACAAGGAAATTCTGTTTGAAGAAGAAGGCATCTTGGAACCAATTGGCGTAGATGAGGAGAAAGTCATTCGTTTTACACCTCAAGAATTAGGTCAACATGAATTTTCTTGTGGTATGAAGATGCAAAAGGGAAGTTATACAGTTGTTGAGAAGACTCGAAAATCTCTATCACTTTTACAGCGTTTTTGGATTACTAGTATCTTTACTGTGCCTCTTGTAATACTCATGATTGGGATGACGACAGGTAGCATTAGTCACCAAGTCATGCGTTGGGGAACCTTTTTAGCCACAACACCGATTATGCTAGTAGCAGGTGGTCCTTATATCCAGAGTGCTTGGGCTAGTTTTAAAAAGCACAATGCCAACATGGATACCTTGGTTGCTCTGGGAACCCTAGTGGCCTATTTCTATAGCTTAGTTGCCCTCTTCGCTGGCCTCCCCGTTTACTTTGAAAGTGCAGCCTTTATCTTCTTCTTCGTTCTTATGGGAGCCGTTTTTGAGGAGAAAATGCGGAAAAATACTTCCCAAGCTGTGGAGAAATTACTTGACTTGCAGGCTAAAACTGCAGAAGTCTTGCGTGAGGATAACTATGTTCAAGTCCCTTTGGAGCAAGTCAAGGTAGGTGATCTGATTCGAGTGCGTCCCGGTGAAAAGATTGCGGTTGATGGTGTCGTAGTAGAAGGTATCTCTAGTATTGATGAGTCTATGGTGACAGGTGAGAGTCTGCCTGTGGACAAGACAGTTGGAGATACCGTCATTGGCTCAACCATCAATAATAGTGGAACACTTGTTTTTAGAGCAGAAAAAGTTGGTTCAGAGACTGTTTTGGCTCAGATTGTCGATTTTGTGAAGAAAGCTCAGACAAGTCGTGCGCCGATTCAGGACTTGACGGATAAGATTTCAGGGATTTTTGTCCCAGCAGTTGTCATTTTAGGGATTGTGACCTTTTGGGTTTGGTTCGTCTTGCTCAGGGATAGTGTAGTTGTGCTTGGAGCGAGCTTTGTGTCTTCGCTTCTCTATGGAGTAGCAGTTCTGATTATTGCCTGCCCTTGTGCATTGGGACTTGCAACACCGACAGCCCTTATGGTGGGGACAGGTCGCAGTGCCAAGATGGGAGTTCTCCTCAAAAATGGAACGGTTCTACAGGAAATCCAGAAAGTTCAAACTATCGTCTTTGATAAGACCGGAACTTTGACGGAAGGGAAACCTGTGGTCACAGATATCATCGGCGACGAAGTAGAAGTGCTTGGATTGGCAGCTTCCTTGGAAGAAGCTTCTCAACACCCACTGGCTGAAGCCGTTGTGAAACGAGCGAGTGAAGCTGGACTTGAGTTTCAAACTGTTGAAAATTTCCAAGCCTTGCACGGAAAAGGTGTCTCAGGGCAAATCAATGGAAAACAAGTTCTGCTTGGAAATGCTAAAATGCTGGATGGCATGGATATTTCTAGAACTTATCAAGAAAAACTAGAAGAACTAGAAAAAGAAGCTAAGACAGTTGTGTTCTTGGCTGTGGACAATGAAATCAAAGGCTTGCTTGCTCTGCAAGATATTCCTAAGGAAAATGCTAAGCTTGCCATCAGTCAGTTGAAAAAACGAGGTCTTAAAACAGTCATGCTGACAGGAGACAATGCTGGTGTGGCGCGTGCTATTGCCGATCAAATCGGAATCGAAGAGGTCATTGCAGGTGTCTTGCCAGAAGAAAAAGCTCATGAAATCCATAAACTACAAGCGGCTGGCAAAGTAGCCTTTGTTGGGGACGGTATCAATGACGCTCCTGCCCTTAGTGTAGCAGATGTGGGGATTGCTATGGGAGCTGGAACGGATATCGCTATCGAGTCAGCAGATTTGGTGTTGACAACCAATAACCTCCTAGGCGTGGTTCGTGCCTTTGACATGAGTAAGAAAACCTTTAATCGAATTCTGCTCAATCTTTTCTGGGCCTTTATCTACAATGTCGCCGGAATTCCGATTGCAGCAGGAGTCTTTTCTGGTGTTGGACTGGCCCTCAATCCAGAACTAGCTGGTCTAGCCATGGCCTTTAGTTCTGTATCTGTTCTGACTAGTTCACTCTTACTAAACTTTAGTAAAATAGATTAAAAGCGGGCTTGCTCGCTTTTTATACTCTTCAAAAATCTCTTCCAACCACGTCAGCTTTGTCTGCAACCTCAAAGCTGTGCTTTGAGCAACCTGTGGCGAGCTTCCTAGTTTGCTCTGTGATTTTCATTGAGTATTATAAAACAGAAGTTAAAAACGTTTTCAAACTGTACTGTAATAGAGAATAAAAACTTCTGAGCAGATTCTTAGTAAAGTCAAAATAAATGTGATAAATTAGTATTGTAAAAATTTACTGAAACGTTTTCAAAAACTATATGAAACCTTTTTTAGTAGATTTAAAAATATTTGAAGGAGAGTTATCATTATGACTCAAGGGAAAATTACTGCATCTGCAGCAATGCTTAATGTATTGAAAACATGGGGCGTAGACACAATCTACGGTATCCCATCAGGAACACTCAGCTCATTGATGGATGCTTTGGCTGAAGACAAAGATATCCGCTTCTTGCAAGTTCGTCACGAAGAAACAGGTGCTCTTGCAGCGGTTATGCAAGCTAAATTCGGCGGCTCAATCGGGGTTGCAGTTGGTTCAGGTGGTCCAGGTGCGACTCACTTGATTAACGGTGTTTACGATGCAGCTATGGATAACACTCCATTCCTAGCAATCCTTGGATCACGTCCAGTTAACGAACTCAACATGGATGCTTTCCAAGAATTGAACCAAAACCCAATGTACAACGGTATCGCTGTATATAACAAACGTGTAGCTTACGCTGAGCAATTGCCAAAAGTAATTGACGAAGCTTGCCGTGCTGCAGTTTCTAAAAAAGGTCCAGCTGTTGTTGAAATCCCAGTAAACTTCGGTTTCCAAGAAATCGACGAAAACTCTTACTATGGATCTGGTTCATACGAACGTTCATTTATCGCTCCTGCTTTGAACGAAGTTGAAATCGACAAAGCTGTTGAAATCTTGAACAATGCTGAACGTCCAGTTATCTATGCTGGTTACGGTGGTGTTAAAGCTGGTGAAGTGATTACTGAATTGTCACGTAAAATCAAAGCACCAATCATTACAACTGGTAAAAACTTTGAAGCTTTCGAATGGAACTATGAAGGTTTGACAGGTTCTGCTTACCGTGTTGGTTGGAAACCAGCCAACGAAGTGGTCTTTGAAGCAGACACAGTTCTTTTCCTTGGTTCAAACTTCCCATTTGCTGAAGTTTACGAAGCATTCAAGAACACTGAAAAATTTATCCAAGTGGATATCGACCCTTACAAACTTGGTAAACGTCATGCCCTAGACGCTTCAATCCTTGGTGACGCAGGTCAAGCAGCTAAAGCTATCCTTGACAAAGTAAACCCAGTTGAATCAACTCCATGGTGGCGTGCAAACGTTAAGAATAACCAAAACTGGCGTGATTACATGAACAAACTCGAAGGTAAAACTGAGGGTGAATTGCAATTGTATCAAGTTTACAATGCAATCAACAAACATGCTGATCAAGACGCTATCTACTCAATCGACGTAGGTGACACTACTCAAACATCTACTCGTCACCTTCACATGACACCTAAGAACATGTGGCGTACATCTCCACTCTTTGCGACAATGGGTATTGCCCTTCCTGGTGGTATCGCTGCTAAGAAAGACAATCCAGATCGCCAAGTATGGAACATCATGGGTGACGGTGCATTCAACATGTGCTACCCAGACGTTATCACAAACGTTCAATACGACCTTCCAGTTATCAACGTTGTCTTCTCAAATGGTAAATATGCCTTCATCAAGGACAAATACGAAGACACAAACAAACACTTGTTTGGTTGTGACTTCCCTAATGCTGACTATGCGAAAATCGCTGAAGCTCAAGGAGCTGTTGGATTTACAGTTGACCGTATCGAAGACATCGATGCAGTTGTTGCAGAAGCTGTTAAATTGAGCAAAGAAGGTAAAACTGTTGTTATCGATGCTCGCATCACTCCACACCGTCCACTTCCAGTAGAAGTACTTGAATTGGATCCAAAACTTCACTCAGAAGAAGCAATCAAAGCTTTCAAGGAAAAATACGAAGCAGAAGAACTCGTACCATTCCGTCTCTTCTTGGAAGAAGAAGGATTGCAATCACGCGCAATTAAATAATTCCTTCGTGGAACTTAAAAAGATCGGAGCAATCCGGTCTTTTTATGGAGGATAGTAAATGAATTTAAATCAATTAGATATTATCGTTTCAGATGTTCCCCAAGTCTGTGCTGACTTGGAGCGTATTTTGGATAAAAAGCCCGATTATGTTGATGACAGTTTTGCTCAGTTTACGATTGGCAGTCACTGTCTGATGTTGTCCCAAAATCATTTGATTCCTTTGGAAGATTTTCAGTCAGGAATCATTCTTCATATCGAGGTTGAGGATGTAGACCAGAATTACCAACGGTTGAAAGAACTTGGTATCCAGGTTTTAAACGGACCAACTGTAACCGATTGGGGAACAGAGTCCTTATTAGTTAAAGGGCCTGCTGGTCTAGTGATTGATTTTTATCGTATGAAGTAGGTAATTCTATTATCAAATTTTTTATCTAAACATTCTTGGAGTGAAACTTAAAAAGATCGGAGCAATTCGATCTTTTTTGTATTTATGCGACTTTCAGTCCGTCTCGCTCCGTTAGGTGCGAGACAAAAAACCACCCGTTTTCACGGGTGGTTATGATTTCTACACTTATTGTTTGGCTTCCTGTTTTAATTGTTGCACCTGTTCCTCGTACTGGACAAGCTCCCTGTCTTTTATATTGATAGTCGCTTCTGCTTCAGCAATGCGGCTTCTCAGATCTTGAGTCTTGTTATGGTGATAGCTAATACCAATAGCACTACCAGCAATGATCCCGATTACTAGACAAGTAAAAATCACCAAAATCAAGGGAGCAGATAGTTGTGTAAAGACAAGACTGACAGTTACTGTTTGACGATTGAGTAGACCAAATGAGATCACAATGACTAATAAGCTCAAACCGCCAATTAGATAAGCCTTATCTTTCAGTGACAATTCATTAAATTTTTTTAGCATAAGTTCCTTTTCTCCTGACTATGTTGATAGAAAACTACACACCATTTAGGTATTAACAAAATTCATTTTACTAGAAAATTTCGATACTGTCAATAATTTCTAACGGCTTATTTACCATCAATCAATCGATTCATTGAAAAGGAGTATTCATTTTCTAATATTTGATTGAGTAAACAGAACGGAGCAATTCGGTCTTTTTTCTGTTCCCTCTTTCTTATAACAAGATTGTGATAGTTTATATCTTTATAACAAAAGTTTTAAAGACTTGATTGTTTTGAAAGAATATTTTAAAATAAGATTCAGTAAAAATGAAAGAGGTTTTGAAAATGTCTGAAAAACAAATGAAAATTTTAGGTTGGGTAGCGACCTTTATGTCTGTTATGATGTATGTGTCTTACTTCCCACAAATCATGAACAATCTGGCTGGTCAAAAAGGAAATTTCATCCAGCCCTTGGTTGCTGCCATCAACTGTAGTCTCTGGGTTTACTACGGTCTTTTCAAAAAAGAAAGAGATATCCCCCTTGCAGCAGCTAATGCACCAGGTATTATTTTTGGCCTAGTGACGGTTATTACAGCTTTGATTTAAAAGGAACAGAGGAGACTAGTTTTCAGTCTTCTTTTTTGTTTCAGGGGAGGCTATTTACTTTTTCTAGAGGATAATTTTTTAAAAAACAATCTGATAAACTTAAATAGTAGAATAGTATCAGTATGTCACAGTATTTTATAAGAAAAGGTTTACAGAATAAGTTATAATATAAGTAAATGAACAAGCAAATAAGAAAGTGAGTAGAGTTATGACCGAAAAACTGACTTTTCCGGATGGTTTCTTGTGGGGCGGAGCGACAGCTGCCAACCAGTGTGAGGGTGCTTATAATTTAGAAGGTCGTGGATTGGCGAATGTGGATGTCGTCCCCATCGGTCCAGATCGTGAAGCCATTATCACAGGTCAGAAAAAGATGTTTTCGTTTGAGGAGGGCTATTTTTACCCAGCCAAGCAAGCTATTGATATGTACCATCATTACAAGGAAGATATTGCCCTTTTTGCGGAAATGGGCTTTAAGACCTATCGGCTTTCCATTGCTTGGACTCGGATTTTTCCTAAGGGTGACGAAACCGAGCCAAATGAAGCTGGTCTAGCCTTTTATGAGGATTTATTTAAGGAGTGCCACAAGTATGGTATCCAACCTCTAGTGACTATCACTCATTTCGACTGTCCTATGCACTTGATTACAGAGTACGGTGGTTGGCGCAATCGTCGGATGTTAGACTTCTATGAAAAACTTTGTCGCACACTCTTTACCCGCTATAAGGGTTTGGTCAAATATTGGCTTACCTTCAACGAAATCAACATGATTCTCCATGCCCCCTTTATGGGAGCTGGGCTCTGTTTTGAAGAAGGAGAAAATCAAGAACTGGTTAAATATCAGGCTGCACACTATGAGTTGGTAGCTTCAGCTCTTGCGACAAAGATTGCCCACGAAATTGACCCAGAAAATAAGGTGGGATGTATGTTGGCTGCAGGGCAATACTATCCTAACACAGCCCATCCAAGAGACTACTGGGCAGCCATGGAGGAAGACCGCAAGAGTTACTTCTTCATTGATGTTCAAGCGCGTGGGGAATACCCAAACTACGCCAAGAAGCAGTGGGAGCGTGAGCGAATCGAGATTCAAATGACTGCAGAAGATTTAGAGTTGTTGAAGGACAATACTGTTGACTTTGTTTCCTTCTCTTACTATGCAAGTCTAGTAGCCTCAGGTGATCCAGAAGTTAAAGAATTAACTGCTGGAAATATCTTTGCCTCTCTCAAAAATCCTTATCTTGAATCCTCAGAATGGGGATGGCAGATTGACCCACTTGGTCTTCGTATCACCCTCAATGCTATCTGGGATCGTTACCAAAAGCCAATGTTCATCGTGGAAAACGGTCTAGGTGCTATGGATACACCGGATGAGAATGGTCATGTAGCAGATGACTATCGGATTGCTTACTTAGAGGCTCATATCAAGGCCATGCGAGATGACATTTACCAAGATGGCGTTGACTTGCTTGGTTATACGACTTGGGGCTGTATCGATCTGGTTTCAGCTGGAACAGGCGAAATGAACAAGCGCTATGGCTTTATCTATGTAGATCGAGATAATGCTGGTCATGGAAGCCTCAAACGTAGCAAGAAGAAATCCTTCTACTGGTACAAGGATGTCATTGCCAGCAATGGTGCAAGCATTGAGTAGAGCACATTTGTTCACTATTTTTATAAAATCTTCTCCCTACTTTATAATATGTGAAAAAGAGTTCAATTAGATGGAGCTTTTTGCTATAATGAGGGGAGAAAAATCAGACAGGAGATCGACATGTCAGAACCATTATTTTTACAATCAGTTATGCAAGAAAAAATCTGGGGTGGAACCAAGCTACGTGATGAGTTTGGTTACGACATCCCAAGTGAAAAAATCGGAGAATATTGGGCCATCTCAGCCCATCCAAATGGAGTCTCTAAAGTTGCCAATGGACGCTACCAGGGAACAGACCTCGCTACTTTGTATGCGGAACATCGTGAATTGTTTGGCAATCGTCCTGAGCCTGTATTTCCACTTTTGACTAAGATTCTGGATGCCAACGACTGGCTCAGTGTCCAAGTTCACCCAGACGATGCCTATGGACTAGAGCATGAAGGTGAACTTGGAAAAACAGAATGCTGGTACATTATCGCAGCGGATGAAGGTTCAGAAATTATCTATGGTCACAATGCCAAGTCAAAAGAAGAACTCCGCCAGCAAATCGAGGACAAGAACTGGGATGCCTTGTTGACAAAAGTTCCTGTAAAGGCTGGAGATTTCTTCTATGTACCAAGTGGCACCATGCACGCTATCGGAGCAGGAATTTTGATTCTTGAAACTCAGCAATCTAGCGATACCACTTACCGTGTCTATGACTTTGACCGTAAGGATGATAATGGCAACTTGCGTGAACTTCACCTTGAAAAATCTATCGATGTCTTGAATATTGGCGAGCCTGCCAATAGCCGTCCTGTAACTATCAAAGCAGATGATTTACGTTCCACTCTCCTTGTATCCAATGATTTCTTTGCAGTTTACAAGTGGGAAATTACTGGAAAAGTTGACTTCGAAAAGACAGCTGACTACAGCTTATTCAGTGTCTTGGCTGGTCAAGGTCAACTAACTGTTGACGGGAAAAATTATCCAATCCAAAAAGGTAGCCACTTTATCCTACCAAGTGATGTTGAAGCTTGGACATTGGAAGGGCAAGGTCTGGAATTGATTGTTAGCCATCCATAAAAAAGAAAGGGCCTGAGTTTACTACTCAAGTCCTTTTTGATTACATAAATTGGGCGATGAAGACCACGATGATGATGATTGGAATGATGAAACGAAGAAGGAAGAGCCAGACTTGGAACAGTCCCTGTTTCCATGCTGTTTCATCAAGATGGAGTTCCTCCATTGCAAGAGCCTTTTTAAAGATATAGCCTGTAAAAAGTGAAAGGCAGAGAGCTCCAAATGGCATAAGGAGATTGGAAACCAAGAAGTCCATAGCATCAAAGAAGGTCTTCCCAAAAATATGAACATCTGCCATAATACTGTAAGATAGGGCTGAAGGGATTCCAAAGACAAAGGTCAAAATTCCTAAAATAACACTCCATTTGGCACGCTTGCTGTTGTCCTGATTGGTGATATTGCCTACATTGATTTCCAACATAACGACAGAAGAAGTGACCGTCGCAAAGAGGAAGAGCATGAGGAAGAGGATGTAGAAAATGGTTCCAAAAGGCATCTTGTCAAAGAGCTGAGGCAAGACGATAAAGAGCAGGCTCGGTCCCCCTTCAGATTGGATATTGAAGGCTGACATGGCTGGGAAAATGGCTAGACCCGCCATGATAGATACTGAAATATTCATGACTACGATGGAAATCCCTGACTGGACTAGATTGGTTTTTTTGTCCAAATAAGAAGCATAGGTCAGCATGGCTGTAACCCCTAGTGAGAGGGCAAAGAAAGATTGTCCCAGAGCATAGAGGAGACCAGCGCTGGTCAGTTTTGAAAAGTCTGGTTTGAGGAAGTAAAGAACTCCTTCCATGGCATTTGGCAAACTGAGAGAGCGTCCGATGATGACGACAAAGATGATAAAGAGCAGAGGCATCATGACTTTTGAGGCTCTTTCAATTCCTTTTTGAACCCCACGTGATACAATGAAGATATTCAATAGGATAAAGGCTGCCTGAGCTCCAAGGGCAATGGCTGGATTTGAAATGATTGAAGTAAATAACTGAGCATAATCACCCGTTCCACCAAGCTGAAACAATTTCCCAAACTCAATACCCAGATAAACCAGAATCCATCCTCCAATAACACTGTAGAAAGATAAGAGGATAAAAAGGGCAAAGGCACCAATCCAACCGATAAAGTTGTACTTACTATTCTTGCCTAGTTTTCCAAAGGTTTTAATCCCAGAGACACCAGCACTTCGGCCGAGGGCAAATTCTGCAAGCAAAAGGGGGAAACCGATTAGAATAGTGGAGATGAGAAAGACCAGTAAAAAGCCTCCTCCACCGTTAGCAGCAGTCATATAAGGGAATTTCCAAACGGCACCAAGTCCGATGGCTGAACCAGCAGATGCTAGAATAAAGCCCAGTTTAGAACCCCATTGAGATTTTTCAGACATAGTTAAACTCCTAAAGTTAGTGTTACAAAAGAAAAAGCTACTGCCCTTGGCAAATAGCCTCATCAGTACTCAAGATGAGCTTTTCTTTTGATTGATAGACTTGACTATCCTATCATGTTTTCTAAGGTCTGTCAAGAAAACCATTTTCATGTTATGATAAAGTAAAAAATTTCGCAAAAACGCTTGACTCTGACCTAGGGGGAGGGGTTATACTATCAATGTAATACTCTTCGAAAATCAAATTCAAACCACGTCAGCGTCGCCTTACCGTACTCAAGTACAGCCTGCGGCTAGCTTCCTAGTTTGCTCTTTGATTTTCATTGAGTATAAGGAGGAAATCATGTACCATATAAAAGAAGCTGCCCAGCTTTCGGGCGTCTCTGTCAAGACCCTACACCACTACGATAAGATAGGACTTTTGGTTCCTTTAAAGTCGGAAAATGGCTATCGAACCTATAGTCAGGAGGATTTGGAACGCCTTCAGGTTATTCTTTATTACAAATATCTAGGTTTTTCTTTAGAAAAAATAGCAGAGCTATTAAAGGAAGAAAGAGAAGATTTATTGCCTCATTTGACCAGGCAGTTGGACTATTTGACTCGAGAAAGGGAACATCTGGATACCTTGATTTCAACCTTGCAAAAAACCATTCAAGAACAAAAAGGAGAAAGAGAAATGAGCATTCAAGAGAAATTTGCTGGATTTAACTACCAAGACCATCAAAAATACCACCAAGAGGCGGTAGAGAAATATGGACAAGAAGTCATGGACCAAGCGCTGGAGCGCCAAAAAGGTCACGAAGACAAAGCTACGGCTGCCTTCAATCAAGTCTTTCGAGCCTTGTCACAAAATCTTCAAGCTGGTCTACCTGTAACAGCAACCGAAAATCAAGAAGAAGCCGCTAAACTCTTGCAAGCCATCCGTACTTATGGATTTGACTGCTCTATTGAGGTATTTGGTTATATCGGTAAAGGCTACGTCTACAACCCAGAATTTAAGGAAAACATTGACAAATTTGGACCTGGAACAGCCCAGTACACATCAGATGTGATTGCCTATTATGTCCAAACTCAGACAAAATAAAATCGGAGGAGCATTCTTCCGATTTTTACTAAATTCAAGCACTATTTGCTTAATAATTTTTCTACCACATTTAGTTTTCGCATGGTCAAATCTACATTAAAAAGCTTTTCAAGATAGTTGGTATGGAGTTTCTTTTGTTTAGCAGTTCTAGGGAGATAGAGGTAAAGGCAGTGGT
>NZ_JVLX01000062.1:0-58554 GCF_001070815.1 Streptococcus pseudopneumoniae
TTCTGATATAAGTTTTTGACAAACTTGTTCATTCAAGTCCAAAAAGATAGCTTTCTGTGGTGCAATGTCTGCTTCCAATTCTTCTGGTGTCGCAATCATTGCCTCAAAGAAAATGTGGCTATGTTCTGGGTATTGCTGATAAAATTGGTGACGTCTTTCCATATAATCAGCTAAGGAGGGCACTTGACCTTCCACCCCCAGAAACACTGCCAAAGCTTTCTCAAAACTCTCCTGAAAACAAGTTAGATAGAGGTCTGATTTCCCTGAAAAATTATGATACAAAACTCCTTTGGAAATACCATCCACTTTACAAAGTTCATTGATGACAAAACCTTGATAGCCTTTTGTAGCAAATTCAAACAAAGCAGCGGTAATGATTTCCTCTCTTCGTAGTCTTGTTTTTTCTTCTTTTCTCATGTATTTATCTCTACATTTTTGAATTATAAACCGATTGGTCTGAAATGTCAAGCAACTTTCTCAAAAATTTAACAGTCTGCTGATTGTAGCCATCATAAACAGACTGGAATCCAGTCTCAAACATATAATATACACATTCTTCGCTAAATGTTTTCACGGATATTCAAGAGTATGATAAAGGCAGCTAGAAGAAATAGCAATAAAACAAAGCTAACTGCCAGAGTTCCAAAGCTAGTAGCAATGGTTACCAAAGCTATTGTAAATAAGCTAGGTAAAACAACTGTAATGGCACCGATAGAGGATTGAACTGCTCCCATTGACTCCTCAGGTATTTGTTTAAAAATGAGTTCCTGTAATCGAGGAGAGAGGATACCTGCGAAAAAGGCATCCAAGGCACTAAAGATAAGAATCCAGTCAAAACGAACTGCCACAAAGCCAACTAAAAGGAGTAATTGGATAATAAGCGAGGCATATAGGGCTAGTTTTATGGAGATTGTATTCTTCAGATAGCCACTCACAAGGCTTCCGACAATAAGGGCTGACAATTCAAGGGTGGATAACAAGGCAAGAGATTGACCTGTTTGTAAATTCAAAAAGGGCTGATTCCTCAAAAACAGAGTAGAAACAGGAACTGTAACATTTATCACTGCTTGACTAATAGAGATAATAAACAAAACCAAGAGCACCTTATTCATATTCCATATCAATTTTGATGATTGGAGCAGATGCTGGCAAAAGGATTTTACAGAGAGTCCTTCTTGATAGCTAATCGTTTTTTCTACTTTCAAGAGGTCTGTTTTTATGAAAAGAATACCTAAAAATGCGATTAAAAAGGTCAGAGCATTCAGTAAGGAAATAGACTGGATAGATAGAATACCTAGTAAGACTCCTCCTAGAATATTACTGATTGTTTTCACTAAACTAACAGTTGACTGTTTAAATCCAATAGCTTCTGCCAGATGGTCTTGCCCAATAATTCTAATGAAAATCGGAGTGAGCATGGCGCCTGAAAAATAACTCAATGTGTCAGATAAGAGGTTAATCAGACAAATAAATGCTACTAATAACAAGGAAAAGGACTGCCCTGAAAGTGATAAAGAAACGATAGAGTAAAGCAAAAATTTTGCAAAACTAATCATTGTATATTTTAGGACACGATGATGTTGAAAATCCGCCAAAACTCCCAGAAAGATTTGCAGAACTTGAGGAAGGGTTTCTGAAATCGTGATCAGTAAAATCGCCAAAGGGGCAAAAGATGCATCTGCCACATAATTCAAAAAGGCCAGATAAAAAATCGTATCCCCAACCGTTGAAATCCACTGGTTGATGGTTAATTGCCTAAAATTTCTATTTTGAAGAAATACTTTCATCACAACTCCTTTTAAAGTTCCAGTGTATAGAAAACAAGACTTGGTTTAATATTGAACTCCAAGCCTTGCTCATATTCAGATTCATCCATTATATGATGTTCATGCCGTATTTTATAATAAATCATATCTTAAAAATACCAGACCACACTATTCCCTGCTTGTATTTAGCTTCTTTCTTTTGGACAAATTTTGCTAAATCCAACAACTCTGTCGGCGGTTCACCTTTAAAGCTCAACAATTCTTTAGAGACGGCAAAAGAAAGACGTACAGCTAACAAATCTTCATTAGTACTAGAGAACTGTTTTGCTGTTTCCAGCAATTGCTTCCTAAATTCTTCCGTCAAGCTAATTTCTTTATTATTGTATAGGGAATGAATTAACATTTGTAACTGACTTTGTTTTTCCATCGTTTACCTCATTTTATCTAGGACGCCAAGTTTCACTTTTAGTCCAGCCATTTACAGTATGCTCATAATTAAACATATACTGTACGAATTCCCATCTATAAACCACTTCTGCGACTTAGGATCTGCTTGAAGTGCTTTACAAGGATAGTATAACACGAAAATTAGCTTATTTTAGAAAATCGCATATTTGATATTTTTTCTTATAGAAATTTCAGATTTGCAATTGTTGACTACTCAATAAGTTCTTTGTATTGCTTCAAACGCAATTCGAAGAGGGCTAGCAATTGTGGATTTTCTAATACTTGCAGAGATTGGATAAATCTTTCAATCTCTTTTTGATTGCTTCCTTTGGTTTGAAGGAAAATCTTCATTTTCTTTAAAAACTGCCACAATACTTTTTCAAAAACATCGTATGGACGAAGCATGCTCTCTAGCTCAGCTTCAAAAATTGGGATATAAGAGAAAAGTTTACGCTCCATGAGTTCTGATATAATATTCAGAAATCCACTTTTCATATACAATCGATTATGTACCAACTCTTTAAATTCCCTAGATTTCTCAATTAAAGCGGTCGATAAAAATATCAAATCTTGATTGCTCAAGAAGGGCATGGTATTGCAAAAGAGATAGAGTTCAAACCAGGTCCAAGACTCAATAGCATAGAGATAGATAGTCAAAAACTCGCTATCTTCTTTTACTAATGGATAGTTCTTATTTAAGGAATGGAGTGCGTTTTTAATTACAATGGCATTCAAACGACGATAGGTCTCTGCCATCTGTTCTTGCTCGACTTCCTCCAACAGTTGCTCTAAACCAGCTATATCTTGGTGGGCAAAGCGATCCACAACCTTTCTACCAATTCGCATATGTGGAGATTCTTGATAGTTGTTGAGCTTGTGCCCAAACTCATCAAAGGTCACATTTATACCTTGGATAGCTAGAATCAACTTATCTGCAGACAGCATAGACTGCCCTAGTTCGAACTTGGATAGCTGAGAAGCTGTTAGTCCAGCACAAGCCACATCTGACTGCTTGAGCTTTCTAGCCAAACGTAATTCCTTGTAAAATTCCCCCAATTCCATTCTCCCAATCATCTGACCACCTCCTATTCTTTATATATTATATCATTATTTACATTTATTTGTCAAAATATTCTGACATTTCGGCAAGTAAAAAAGTCAGCCTTAAGCTGACTCTTTATTCCATAGTATCAAAAGCGAGACTTGGTTTGGCATTGAGGCCCAAGTTTGCAAAGTTTTCTTTGTTCCACTCGCTAACGCTAGCATAGGCAATCATACCTGCATTGTCTCCGCAGAGGCGCAGAGGTGGAATGATGACATTGACATCTGTGATTTCAGTTGCTAGGCGTTCTCTAAGGCCTTTATTGGCTGCTACCCCACCTGCCACGACAAGGGTTTTAACAGGGTACTTCTCCAAAGCCTTCTTAGTTTTTGCCATGAGAATATCCAGGACAGCTGCTTGGAAGGATGCACACAAGTCCTCTGTAGACAGACTTTCTCCCTTTTGCTCGGCATTATGGTGAAGATTGATAAAGGCAGATTTCAAACCTGAGAATGAAAACTCCAGATTATCTTCCTTAATCATGGCACGAGGAAAGTCATAAATATCCTGCCCCTGATGAGCCAGCTCGTCAATCTCACGACCGGCAGGATAGGTCAAGCCCATGACACGGCCGACCTTATCATAGGCCTCACCAACCGCGTCATCTCGCGTTTCCCCAACAATCTTGTAGTCACCAGCCTCCGAAACATAAACCAACTCTGTGTGTCCACCGCTGACCAAGAGGGCTAGCAAGGGAAACTCCAAAGGCTCCACGCTCTGAGCTGCCATAAGGTGACCAGCCATGTGGTTAACGGGAATCAGCGGAAGTCCATGTGCCCAAGCAAAGGCCTTAGCAGCTGATAAACCAACTAGTAAAGCTCCCACCAAGCCAGGTCCATAGGTAACCGCCACAGCTGTTACATCGTCTTCGGTAATCCCTGCTTCTGCCAACGCCTCCTCGATGCAGGCTGTAATGACCTCGACATGGTGACGACTGGCTACTTCTGGCACTACGCCCCCAAAACGTTTGTGGCTCTCAATTTGACTAGCAATGACATTAGACAAGAGCTCATCGTCGTTTTTCAAGACGGCGACACTGGTCTCATCACAGGATGTCTCAAATGCTAAAATATATCTATCCTTCATCTATTTCTCTCTTCATGATAATGGCATCCTCGACTGGGTCATGGTAGTAGGCCTTTCGCTCAGCGATGACTGCCATCTTTTCTTTCTTGTAAAATGCTTGTGCTCGGTGATTTGACTTTCTGACTTCGAGGAAAATCTCCTTGTCTGTCGGCAATTGAGCAAACAAGGCTGATGCAATTCCCTGACCCTGATAGGTTTGTTTGACAGCGATTTGCAGGACTTCTGCCTCAAAAAGATTCTCCTGCACAGCTAGAAAGCCAATCACTTCTTCCCCATCATAAGCTAGAGCATACCAAGTCTGGTCTTGGGACAGGTCTGCTTGGATTTGTTCCAGCGTCCAAGGACTGACTGGGTAAACAGCTATCATAACAGCGTAGATGGCTTGAGCCAGATCAGGTTGCTGGTGAGTTCGTTTGATTTCTATCATAGGCGTTTAATGTAGGACTTACCAGACTCGGTATGGTTCTTGAGCCAGTTTTCCTCAGCCTCAACACGCTTGAGGTAGTTCGGCACAAAGTCATGCAAGGAGTCTGCTTCCTTGTCCCAAGCCAAAAGAGCAAGATTGGCTGCATTAGGCAAGGTTTCTTTGTAATTAGTCCTTGGCAAGTGTTCTTGAATCTGCTCCACAAAGGGGGCAACTTCTCCGACAAAGGTTACCTGACTAGCACCCTTAACTTTCTCTAACACCTCTTCAAAAGATAGGTGCGCTTCTGGCATGACAGGTTTGGCATTTTCATAAAATCCTGCATAAACATTGTTGCGACGCGCATCCATCAAGGGAACGAACAAGCCTTCTTGTTGGTAGGGCACCAGAGCCAAGAGGCTAGACATACCAACTAACTCAATGTTCAGGGTATGAGCCAAAGTCTTGGCAGTTGCTACCGCGATTCGCAAACCTGTGTAGCTACCTGGCCCTTCCGCCACCACGATTCGGTCCAAATCCTTGGGTGTCCAATCCAAACTTGCCATCAAAAAATCGATGGCAGGCATAAGGGTAATACTGTGATTTTTCTTAATATTAATCGTCGTCTCGGCAAGAACCTGCTTGTCCTCTAAAATAGCGAGAGAAAGAGCCTTGCTGGACGTATCAAAAGCTAATACTTTCATAACACATTCCTATCTTTTTGTCTGCTTACTATTATACTACAAAAGCTGGCACATGGGAATTTTCTTTGCCCCCAAACAAAAATGCCTATACTTAGCTAAAAAATAATTTAAAAAATGCTCACTTTTCCTTTTCTTTTCCGAATATAAAAGTGAACAAGAAAAAAGGAGGAAAGTTCAATGACAAATTTTGACGTTCTTGACAATCAATTTTTATCCTTATCTGAAAATGAATTATCAGATATTGATGGCGGTCTCGCTCCCTTGGTTATCTTTGGAGTAGCAGTATCTTGGAAAGCTATTGCAGGTGGAACAGCACTTATAGGTTCTGGTTTGGCAGCTGGTTATTTTTTAGGAGGAGATTAATATGATGAAAGATTTGAACAACTATTGTGAAATTTCTAATAAGGAATTGCAAGAAATAAAGGGTGGTTTTGGTGTAGGTGTTGGTATCGCTTTATTTATGGCAGGTTATACCATTGGAAAAGACCTTCGTAAAAAGTTTGGTAAGTCATGCTAGATAAAAAACACATTTTTAGAAGGATAAATTTTATTATCTTTATCTCTTATAGTTTGCTCAGCATTCTCAATGATTTAAACATTACTACTATCCCTTTACCAATCGATTTATCTGTTTGTATTGTTTTGTTTTTAGTCTTCAACTCTATTTTTGAGCAGAAGAATCATTAATATAAAGCTAATAAGCTCTGAAAATTCCATTGTCATGTCATTTTAGAAAAATGCAAAGACCACCTCATCTTGATAGATGGGGTGGAATTTTCTTTGCCCCCAAACAAAAATACCCCAGCAGAGCAGGGCATCTAAGCATTTAATCCAAAGTAAAATATAAACCAAACTACATAGGTTACGAGGAGGAGAAAAAGCGAGTAGAGAGTCACAAAGGTAATTTTCCACAAGAACTTGGTTTGTCGTTGTTCCAGTTTGGCAAATAGAAGATTCCCTCCATAAACGCAAGCAACAAAAACAATAAAAGCTACTAAGCGAGCTCCGATAGCAAAAGCAAATAAATTATACATAGGGCAACCTCCTTGACTTAAAAACTATAGGGAATTGTGACAAATGATAAATTCCACTTCCATTATCAAAATAACATATTTTCTTTATTTTTGCAAACGCTTACCAACGAGTA
The DNA here is from genome assembly GCF_001070815.1 of Streptococcus pseudopneumoniae. Taxonomy (GTDB): domain Bacteria; phylum Bacillota; class Bacilli; order Lactobacillales; family Streptococcaceae; genus Streptococcus; species Streptococcus pseudopneumoniae_P. Next base: position 6,656 of record NZ_JVLX01000062.1, read on the forward strand.
ACCCTATGACTTTCTCGTTTCCGTCTTTTACTAATTTTTCATTTTGTGGTATAATTGAAATAATTGTAACGAATCAAGGTCAATCTAGACAAAAATGGAATGAAATCAAGCAATTCTCTGCTAAAAGTTTGGAATAAGCTGACCTGTAAATAGAAAGGAACTATATGATTTACAAAGTTTTTTATCAAGAAACAAAAGAACGTAGCCCACGCCGTGAAACAACACGCGCACTATACCTAGACATCGATGCTAACTCAGAACTTGAGGGCCGTATCGCTGCTCGCCAACTTGTCGAAGAAAATCGCCCAGAGTACAATATCGAGTATATCGAACTCTTGTCTGACAAATTGCTAGATTACGAAAAAGAAACTGGCGCCTTCGAAATTACGGAGTTCTAATATGGCCTACACTCTTAAACCTGAAGAAGTCGGCGTTTTTGCCATCGGTGGTCTGGGAGAAATCGGGAAAAACACTTACGGGATTGAATACCAAGACGAGATTGTTATCGTCGATGCTGGGATTAAATTCCCAGAAGATGACTTGCTGGGTATCGACTATGTCATTCCTGACTACTCATACATCGTGGACAATATCGACCGCGTCAAGGCTGTCTTAATCACACACGGACACGAGGACCACATCGGTGGGATTCCTTTCCTACTCAAGCAAGCAAATGTCCCTATCTATGCTGGACCACTTGCCTTGGCTTTGATCCGTGGGAAACTCGAAGAACACGGCCTCTTGCGCAACGCCAAACTTTACGAAATCAACCACAACACTGAGTTGACCTTTAAAAATCTCAAGGCAACTTTCTTTAGAACGACTCACTCTATTCCAGAGCCTTTGGGGATTGTCATTCATACTCCTCAAGGGAAAATTGTCTGTACGGGTGACTTCAAGTTTGACTTAACACCAGTTGGTGAACCAGCAGATTTGCACCGTATGGCTGCGCTTGGTGAAGAAGGTGTACTCTGTCTCCTGTCTGACTCGACAAATGCAGAAATTCCAACCTTTACCAACTCTGAAAAAGTCGTTGGCCAGTCCATCATGAAGATTATCCAAGGCATTGAAGGACGTATCATCTTTGCATCCTTTGCCTCAAATATCTTCCGTCTCCAGCAAGCGACAGAAGCCGCTGTTAAGACTGGACGCAAGATTGCGGTCTTTGGTCGCTCTATGGAAAAAGCCATTGTCAACGGAATCGAGCTTGGTTACATCAAAGCTCCTAAGGGAACCTTTATCGAGCCAAATGAAATTAAAGACTACCCTGCGGGCGAGGTTCTCATCCTCTGTACAGGTAGTCAGGGGGAACCGATGGCTGCCCTCTCTCGTATCGCCAACGGAACCCACCGTCAGGTACAACTCCAACCTGGTGATACAGTTATCTTCTCTTCAAGTCCAATCCCTGGAAATACGACTAGCGTCAACAAGCTGATCAATATTATTTCAGAAGCTGGTGTCGAAGTTATCCACGGTAAAGTGAACAATATCCATACATCTGGACACGGTGGCCAGCAAGAGCAAAAACTCATGCTCCGCTTGATTAAGCCAAAATACTTCATGCCTGTACACGGTGAATACCGCATGCAAAAGGTCCACGCTGGACTAGCAGTGGATACTGGTGTTGAGAAGGACAATATCTTTATCATGAGCAATGGTGATGTGCTTGCCCTTACCGCAGATTCTGCTCGTATCGCAGGTCATTTCAACGCCCAAGATATCTATGTCGATGGAAATCGTATCGGTGAAATCGGTGCTGCTGTCCTTAAAGATCGTCGCGATTTATCTGAAGACGGTGTCGTTCTGGCAGTCGCAACTGTCGACTTCAAGTCTCAGATGATTCTATCTGGTCCAGACATCCTCAGCCGAGGCTTTGTCTACATGAGAGAGTCTGGCGACTTGATTCGCCAAAGCCAGCGCATCCTCTTCAATGCCATTCGTATCGCACTGAAAAACAAGGATGCTAGCGTGCAATCAGTCAATGGTGCCATTGTCAACGCTATTCGCCCCTTCCTTTATGAAAATACAGAACGTGAACCGATCATCATCCCGATGATTCTCACACCAGACGAAGAATAATACTCTTCGAAAATCTCTTCAAACCACGTTAACTTCGCCTTGGATTATATATGTAACTGACTTCGTCAGTTCTATCTACAACCTCAAAGCAGTGCTTTGAGCAACCTACGGCTAGCTTCCTAGTTTGCTCTTTTATTTTCATTGAGTACAAGTCAACAAAACAGCCCCGTCATCGGAGCTGTTTTTCTCTATGCTTTCTTTTCTTGATTTTTAGAAATACTACGATTTTTACCTTCAAGATACACCATCAAAATAGAAATATCTGCTGGGTTTACTCCCGAGATACGGCTAGCTTGGCCGATGGTTTCTGGATTGATGAGTTTGAACTTCTGACGGGCTTCTGTCGCGATAGAATCAATGTCATCCCAATCAATATTGGCTGGAATGCGTTTTTCTTCCATACGTTTCATCTTGGCAACCTGATCCATGGCTTTGGAAATATAGCCTTCGTACTTGATTTCTGTTTCAATCAATTCGATAATTTTGTCATCCAAGTCCTCTGCTGCTGGTCCGATGAAGGCCACCACATCTTGATAAGAAACTTCTGGACGGCGAAGGAATTCCTTGGCTGTCACTGCATCTGTCAACGGCCTGAAGCCCATCTCCTCAACCTTGGCATTGGTTTCCTTGACTGGCTTGAGTTTGATGCTATCTAGTCGCTTCATCTCATTGTCAAATTGATTTTTCTTGATTTCAAAACGAGCCCAGCGTTCATCATGCACAAGTCCAATCTCGCGTCCCATCTCTGTCAAACGCATATCGGCATTGTCATGACGAAGAATGAGACGGTATTCAGCACGACTGGTCAAGAGACGGTAAGGTTCAATGGTTCCCTTGGTCACCAAGTCATCAATCATCACCCCGATATAGCCGTCACTGCGCTTCAAAATTAACTCAGGCTTGCCTTGGATTTTCAGAGCCGCATTGATACCCGCGATAATCCCTTGGCCTGCTGCCTCTTCGTAACCTGACGTTCCATTTGTCTGACCAGCAGTGAAAAGTCCTGAGATTTTCTTGGTTTCCAGAGTCGCACGCAACTGGTGAGGCAAGACCATATCATACTCAATGGCATAACCTGTTCGCATCATCTCTGCATTTTCCAAACCTTTGATGGAATGAACCAAGTCACGCTGGACATCCTCAGGCAGACTGGTTGAAAGTCCTTGAACATAGACTTCCTCAGTATTGCGCCCTTCTGGCTCAAGGAAGAGTTGGTGACGTTCCTTGTCCGCAAAGCGCACAATCTTGTCCTCAATCGATGGGCAGTAACGAGGTCCCACTCCCTTGACCACACCTGTAAACATAGGCGCACGGTGGAGGTTATTTTGGATAATCTCATGACTGGTACCATTGGTATAGGTCAACCAGCATGGCACTTGGTCCTTGACATAATCCTCATCACGTGAAGTGTATGAGAAATGATTAGGCGCTTCGTCTCCTGGCTGAATCTCGGTCACGTCATAATTGATAGAAGAAGCCTTGACACGTGGAGGGGTTCCCGTCTTGAAACGACCAATTTCGAGTCCCAATTCCTTGAGATTATCGGCAAGGTTAATCGAAGCTAGGCTGTGGTTAGGACCTGATGAATACTTAAGGTCTCCAATGATAATTTCCCCACGGAGGGCCGTCCCTGTCGTCACGATAACAGCCTTAGCAGCATACTCTTGATGGGTCGCTGTACGAACACCGACAACTTTGCCGTCTTCAACCAAAATCTCATCAATCATGGTCTGACGAAGAGTCAGATTTTCTTGATTTTCAACCGTCTTGCGCATCTCCTTAGAGTAAAGCTCCTTGTCAGCCTGCGCACGAAGAGCACGGACAGCTGGCCCCTTACCTGTATTGAGCATCTTCATCTGGATGTAAGTCTTGTCAATGGTTTTGGCCATCTCGCCACCGAGGGCATCGACTTCACGAACGACAATTCCCTTGGCAGAACCACCGATAGAGGGATTACAAGGCATGAAAGCCAGCATTTCAATGTTGATGGTCGCAAGCAGGACCTTACAGCCCATACGGCTAGCGGCCAAGGAAGCCTCAACACCAGCGTGTCCCGCACCGATTACAATAATATCGTATTCTTCAGTAAAATTATAAGTCATGTTTCTCTCCTATTCCTCAAGATGAATGTGTCTTAGTTGACCGTCCCAAGTGGGTAGGGCTGTCTTTAAAAAGGCTGGAACTAGCTGGAAATCCTCTAGCTTATCCAAGTCAATCCATTCGCAGGGTTGCCTTTTCTCATCTTCCTGCATGGTCAATGGGGCATCTTCAAGCAAATCCACCAGATAATGAAACTCGATATTGTGATAGGAAACACCGCCCTGTTCAAAACGATTTTCAACCACGAAAGCTAGTTGCCCAGCTTGAGCTTTGACACCCAGTTCTTCCTTCACTTCACGGACTACCGCGTCTTCCGTGCTTTCATTGACTTGGATCGCACCGCCAATTGTGTAATACTTGCCCTTTTCTTTGGTGACTAGAAGCTTACGATTTTGGACAATCAAAGCTGTCGCCCGAACTCCAAAAACCGTATTTCCTACTTTTGTCCGAAAGTCTTGCTGAGTCATTCTTGTCCTTTCCCTTAAACGACACAAAAACAGTCAAAACTCCAAAGAAGTGCAGGACAAAAAAGCCTGCAACATCCATGAGCTTTGACCATCATTTCTATTGCTTTTATTATTGTAGCAAATTGAGAAAATTTGTCAATCTAAATGTACTGACAAACTTGTCCATCTCGATAAGCATTGTCAATCAAGCCACCACCTAGACACTCTTCACCATCGTAAAAGACAACTGCCTGACCTGGTGTGATGGCGCGTTGAGGTTCCTCAAAGATGACCTCTGCCTTGTCTCCTTTGACATGGACGGTCACCTTCGAATCAGGCTGACGATAGCGGAATTTAGCCGTACATTCGAGCGTAAACTCCTCTGGCATATCACGAGTAAAGTGGACTTGGCTAGCCTCTAGGCTGGTTGACATGAGCGAATCATGGTAGAAACCTTGGCCTACATAGAGGATATTCTTGCTGAGGTCTTTTCCGACAACGAACCAAGGGGCATTGTCTCCACCGTGTTGCCCACCGATACCTAGACCTCCACGCTGACCAATCGTATAGTACATCAGACCTGCATGCTCGCCCATATCGCGACCATCCACAGTCATCATGCGACCAGGCTGAGCTGGCAGGTAGTTGCTGAGGAAATTTTTAAAGTTCTTTTCTCCGATAAAGCAAATCCCTGTCGAGTCTTTCTTCTTGGCAGTCGCAAGGCCTGCTTCTTCTGCTAGTTTTCGTACTTCAGGCTTTTCCAAATGTCCCAACGGGAACATGGTTTTTTGAAGTTGTTCTTGCGAAAGTTGGCTGAGGAAATAGGTTTGGTCCTTGCCATTGTCCACGCCACGAAGCATGTGAACAATACCATCCTCATCACGCGCTACTCGAGCATAGTGCCCAGTCGCAACATAGTCTGCACCTAAAGTCATGGCATAGTCCAAAAAAGCCTTAAACTTGATTTCCTTATTGCACATAACATCTGGATTGGGCGTGCGTCCTGCACGATATTCCGCTAGGAAATACTCAAAAACGCGGTCCCAGTACTCTTTTTCAAAGTTGACAGAGTAGTAAGGAATGCCAATCTGGTCTGCCACCGCAGACACATCCTTGTAATCTTCGGTCGCCGTACAGACGCCGTTTTCATCTGTGTCATCCCAGTTCTTCATGAAGATACCGATCACATCGTAGCCCTGCTCCTTGAGTAAAAGAGCCGTCACCGACGAATCAACACCACCACTCATCCCCACAACAACACGTGTTTTAGAGTTATCACTCATGGTAAGTCTCCCATCTATTCGTTTATTTATACCCCTCAAAATTCTATTTACTATGACTTTCAATAGAATTTCTTCGAGTATAGTCTTTTCGTTTGCTTTTAGGACTAGGCAACGAGTCGCAGGCATAACTTGAGTTCGCTCAATCAGTCTGGGAGACTGATTGAGGTTATAAATCAGACAAGCTCAGCTTGCATCTCATTTAGAGTTAACGACGTAATAAAAGATAAACGAAATGACTAGTTCACGATTGAAGGTCGTGTGTGCTTAACGATTGAAGGTCGCTTGAGCAGTATTCATTATAACATGCTTGGTTGGAGAAGACAAGAAAGAGACTGATAATCTACAAGCTCTCTGCAAATACATATATAATTGTTTGAAATGAGGGTAATTTATAGCTTAATCCCGCTACTGCTTATTATCTTATTTATAAAATAAACTAAAAATGATATACTATATTGAGGAGGAATACGTACATGATCCCTTAAAGATACTACCATCCATGTACGTAGAACGATTGTGAAAAACTACAAAGATATTCTAAAATCAAAAAACACCATTTTTACTATTATCATTGTCGCAAGTCTTGGACTTTTAATAGGTTTAGTCATTCATCAAGAAAACATCTTAACAGAACGAGGCAATATTGCTTTCTTCAAACGGCAAAAAAATGAACAAGATGTCGAACAAGTAAAAAAAGCCATCAAAGATTTTAATATCGATTCTGAAACAATTATAGAGGATTGGAAAAAAATTCAAGAATTGAAGCCAAACACTGACGAAGGCAAGCAAACATTAGCAGACTTTCTTGCTACTACTGCCGATAAAATCACAAATCATTATACTGAAAAAGCTTTAAAAATGGATATAAAGGAATCCGATAGTCAGTTTGAAGACAAACAAACACTTGAAACAGCCATCACTTCCTTACAAAAAATACTAGAAATCATTAAAAGTATCAACTCCACAAGCGAACAAGCCACTATTGATGAAAAAATAAAACCCATTCAAGAACTGATTTCTAAGTTCCAAAAGCAAGTTGAAGTCTTGACCAAAAAAGAAGGACAACAGACTGACAAAAAAGAAACAGGAACGACTAGTAGCGAGGGGGAAAGAGAAACCTATTCTTCAGGAGGAGGGAGCTACACTCCATCCTATACTGAGTCAAATGGGAGCAGATACAGTTCACAAGCGCCTGCAAGCGAACCACCTTCATCTGATAGTGCTGGCAGCAGCGGAAATGATGTGGCAAGTACACAAAATCAAGCAGCTAATACTTCAGAAGCTCAAGCAGAAACTAATACCAATAGTAACAATGCTGGAGTTCCCACAACAAACAGTGATGATCTCGCTAGTTTAGGTGGCGGAGTTACATCATTCGGTCAGCAGTAAGCAATCGGCTATCACTAATTTAATTGTCTTTTATCGAACAAAGTACATAAAAGGCTAGCAAAAACTAACTTCTAAATAAAACCACACAGTCATTCCAATATTGAACATAATCAAATTGAAAGGGATACTGTGTGGTTTTTGAATTGTTGAACATTCAGAGATTCCATTTTTGGGGCAATTGTCTATCAGAATGTCCTTTTATCTGTCAATAATCCGAGAAAATCTTGTCGTTTCAAGTCGGAGAAATGTTTGGTAGAGAGACTTCCCTTTTGAAGTCCATCATCTCTGACCTGCAAATAATAGCTATGTTGGCTTGTTTTAATTGTCAAAAAATCGCCCAATACAAAAACTCTTTTCCAGTTGCGAATCTCAAATTCTTTCATCTCTGATTTTGGAATGCGGATAAGTCCTTGCCGCAAATCGCGATGGTGCTCACTTGTGAAAGTCATCCCATTCCCAAGATTTCTTATCAGCAGTTCATCTGGAGTCACCATCACCAGCGCTATTTTAGTTAAGAAAATTTCAACTGTTGGTGGTAAAATCGCCAAATTAAACCAGGGATGTAGGTAGCGATAGGCTAAGAAATAATGAGGCTCCTCACCCAATCCTAGTTGTTTATATAAGGCCTTGACCTCACTATCTAACCTCGCTTCAAAAGACACATCCGAATGCTCTTCTTCCTTCCTCTGATTAAAATAACGCATCCAGACTAGGAAACCTATAAAGACTAGGACAAATATTCCTGATAAAAGATATTTTAAATTGTAGTTCATCGCTTAACCTCCTGATTCACGACTCTACATAAAGCAGAGGCCTATTTATTTTGAAAATAGTTCCATCACAACTTTAAATAAGACGGGTGTCATTAAAATTAGGATAATTCCTATCACAAATATCATAACTACTCGAAAAAGTTCCTTATTTTTAAACATTTTATCCCCCCTTTTCTAGCTACATCATAGTACTGTTAAGCCCATTTTAAAATTATACCAATCTTATTTTAGTTTTATTTTCTACTTTTTATATTACTATGATACAATATTTTTAATAGGATTTTATTATTTGTTAACTTTTTTCACGAAAAGGAGAAAATCATGCGTTATGATTTCGGAAAGGTCTATAAAGAAATACGTGAGTCAAAAGGATTGACCCAAGAAGAGATCTGTGGAAATGTTCTCTCAAGAACCAGCCTATCAAAGATTGAAAGTGGTAAAGTAACTCCTAAATATGAAAATATGGATTTTCTTCTCCGGCAAATGAATATGAGTTTTGAAGAGTTTGACTACATCTGCCATCTCTATCAGCCGAGCCAACGGACAGAAATCATGCAAACTTATCTCAATATGAATTCCATCATTGGTGGCAGTGGTCTAGTTGATTTTTTTGAAACATGCCAAAACTATCTCAAGACCCATCACGATCTGCCTATAGAAGAAATCAGGGATATGCTGGAAGTTGTCATTCATATCCGTCAATATGGTACAGAGAAACTGTCAGACCAAGTGAAACAAACTGTCAAAAAACTTTGGGAAAAAATTGAAAAACAAGATACATGGTATGAAAGTGACCTAAAAATCCTCAATACCATCCTTTTCAGCTTTCCCATTGAACACCTCCATCTCATCACTGGAAAAATCCTGCAACGCTTGGAAGTCTATAAAAACTATCAACATTTATATGACTTACGAATGGCAATCCTACTCAACATTTCCACCATTTACTTATACCATCAAGACAAAAACATGTGTCAACAAATCTGCTATACTTTACTAGAGGATGCCAAGAACAAGAAAAGCTACGATATGCTTGCTATCTGCTATGTCCGTATTGGGATTTGTAGGGATGATGCCAAACTTATCCAAAAAGGGTTCTCCCTTCTAGAGCTGACCGATGAAACTTCCATTCTAGCCTTTCTCAAAAAAGAAGTGGAGATCTATTATCAACCGAAAGAAATATAAAAAAGTCGAGGGATTTCCTCGACCTTTTCATATTATTCTGTTCGTTATTTCTTAATACCAGCCGTTATTAAGCCAGAAGTTTTTAGCGGCTGACCATGAACCGTAACGTCCTGCAACGTAAGCATCTGCTACACGTTCTTGGTTTTCAGCTGAGTAATCACCGTTCAAGTATGAATCTGTCAATTGGTAACGTCCAATGTATTGGCCGTTTGTAGCTGTATAGCTACCACCTGATTCTTTTTGAGCGATCCATTCTTTAGCTTCTGCTTCAGATCCACTTACAGTTGCAGCTGGTGCTGAAGTTTCTGCTGTAGCAACCGTTTCTTCTGCTGCAGGTGCGCTTGCCACTGGAGCTTCTTCTGCTACTTCTGTAGTTTCTGCTACTGGAGCTGAAACAGTTTCATCTTGAGCAGCTGGTGCCGCATAAGTAGCTGGCGCTGGTGTTGCAACAGGTGCTACAGGACCATCGATAACCAACTCTTGACCAACATAAATCAAATGAACGTTGTCGATGTGGTTGTTTTCTGCCAATTTCTCAACAGTTGTGTTGTGAGTTTCAGCGATTTCTGAAAGTGTATCACCTTCTTTAACAGTGTAAGTTGATGATTCTTGAGCAGATACAAATGATGGAGCAAATACTGCAAACAAGGCAGCTACTCCTGCAAGAGTTGTTTTAATCTTTTTAGTTGTTGATTTCATATTTGAAAATTCTCCTTCTTTCTATAGTTCTATCATACCCTTTAAATATTACCGTTTCTTGACACTTTTATGTAGAAATATTACAAAATTATTTTTTATTTCTCTAAATAAGCCATTTTTTGTTACAAAAGATGCTTTTTTATGCTATTTGTAGTGTAAAAAGGTTTTCATCCACAATTAAAGCCAAGACCTTCATTCTTTGATATAATAGAGATAAGAATTTTTATAAGGGGAAACTGATGAAATCACTTCGTTTTCAATCTGTCTTTGATATCATCGGACCAGTTATGATTGGCCCATCTAGTAGCCATACAGCTGGTGCTGTTCGTATTGGGAAGATTGTCTCTTCCATTTTTGATGATACTCCGACAGAAGTCGAATTCCAACTATTTAACTCATTTGCCAAGACCTATCGTGGTCACGGAACAGACCTAGCCCTTGTTGCAGGTATTTTGGGCATGGATACAGATGATCCTGAAATCCCAAACAGCCTGGAAATTGCCCACAAGCGTGGCATCAAGATTGTCTGGACCATTCAGAAAGACAGCAATGCCCCTCACCCAAACACCACTAAAATTACCGTCAAAAATGCTCATAAGACCATTAGCGTGACTGGTATTTCTATCGGGGGAGGAAATATTCAGGTAACTGAACTCAATGGCTTTGCCGTCTCTCTCAATATGAATACACCGACTATCATCATTGTTCATCAAGATATTCCAGGTATGATTGCCCTCGTAACAGAGGCCCTTTCCCGCTATGGTATCAATATCGCTCAGATGAATGTTACTCGTGAAAAAGCTGGTGAAAAAGCTATTATGATTATCGAAGTTGACAGTCGCAACTGTGATGAGGCCATCGAAGAAATTCGAAAAATCCCTCATCTCCACAATGTCAATTTCTTTAAATAGGAGGAAGCATGTTTTATTCTATCAAAGAATTGGTCGAGCAAGCAGATCTGGACTTTCAAGGAAATGTCGCAGAACTCATGATTACAACAGAGTTTGAATTGACCGGTCGCGAACGTGAAGAAGTCTTCCTTCTCATGGAACGCAATCTGGAAGTCATGAAAGCCTCTGTCCAACTTGGTCTCAATGAAAATAAATCTCGTAGTGGCCTGACAGGTGGAGATGCTGCCAAATTGGATCACTACATTAAAAACGGAAAAACTCTGTCAGATTACACGATTCTCTCTGCTGCCCGAAATGCCATTGCAGTCAATGAACACAATGCCAAAATGGGCTTGGTTTGTGCCACTCCAACCGCTGGAAGTGCTGGCTGTCTGCCTTCCGTTCTCACTGCTGCTATTGAAAAATTAGACCTCAGCCACGAGCAACAGCTGGATTTTCTCTTTGCTGCCGGTGCCTTTGGACTAGTCATCGCAAACAATGCCTCTATCTCAGGTGCTGAAGGTGGCTGTCAGGCCGAGGTTGGTTCGGCCTCTGCTATGAGTGCTGCAGCCTTGACTCTAGCTGCCGGTGGAACACCTTATCAGGCCAGTCAGGCCATTGCCTTTGTCATTAAAAATATGCTAGGCCTCATCTGTGACCCTGTTGCCGGCTTGGTTGAAGTTCCCTGTGTTAAACGTAATGCCATGGGAGCTAGCTTTGCCTTCATCGCAGCAGACATGGCCCTGGCAGGTATCGAATCTAAAATTCCTGTGGATGAAGTTATCGATGCCATGTACCAAGTAGGAGCAAGCATGCCAACTGCCTTTCGTGAAACAGCTGAAGGTGGACTCGCTGCCACCCCTACTGGTCGTCGCCTCCAAAAAGAAATTTTCGGAGAATAACTTATCAAAATAGGAGAAACCATGACCTCTATCACAGCTATCTTTTTCGATCTGGATGGAACCCTCGTTGACAGTTCTATCGGGATTCACAATGCCTTTACCCATACCTTTAAGGAGTTGGGGGTACCTAGCCCTGATGCCAAAACTATTCGTGGTTTTATGGGACCGCCCCTCGAAAGTAGTTTTGCGACCTGCCTTCCCAAAGACCAAATTTCTGAGGCTGTCCAGATATACCGTTCTTACTATAAGGAGAAAGGCATCCATGAAGCTCAACTCTTTCCTCAGATTGTAGACTTGCTTGAGAAGTTATCGAGCAATTACCCTCTTTATATCACCACTACAAAGAATACTCCAACCGCTCAAGACATGACTAAAAACTTGGAAATCTATCATTTCTTTGATAGCATTTATGGTTCCAGCCCTAAAGCACCCCATAAGGCAGATGTCATTCGCCAAGCCTTGCAGGCACATCAACTAGCACCGGAACAAGCCATCATCATCGGAGATACCAAGTTTGATATGATGGGAGCTCAAGAAACAGGCATTCAGAAATTGGCCGTCACTTGGGGATTTGGAGAGCAAGCAGACTTGCTAAACTATCATCCTGATTTTATCGCTCACAAACCCATAGAAGTTTTGGAGTATTTTCAATAATATAACGGAGACTGGGCAAATACTCAATTTCATACTCTTCGAACCACGTTAGTTTTCTCTGTAACCTCAACGCTGTGCTTTGAGTAACCTTCGGCTAGCCTCCTAGTTTGCTCTTTGATTTTTATTGAGTATCAGAATAAAATGAAGCAAGTTTACACATAACAAAACGCATATTACCAAGGTTTTTCAAGACCTGATAATATGCGTTTTTCTTTTTTATTCAACGTGGGTAGTTTGATTGGCAAAGGCGATAATAGCTTGCTTCAACTCATCTCCACTAAGAGTGCGGAACTCTTCAATTTTTTGATCGATGGCTTCTAGAGGCATGACATTAACCTTACCAACGAAAATCTTATCCATAACCTGGTTATCAACCAATTCGGTCGAAACCAAGAGTTCTTCGTAAAGTTTTTCGCCTGGGCGGATTCCAACTTCAACAATTGGAATTTCGCTTTCGGTGTGTCCACTTAGAAGGACCATTTTCTTGGCCAAGTCATAAATCTTGACTGGTTTGCCCATATCAAGGATAAAGACTTCTCCATCCTTGGCATAGGCACCAGCATGGATAACCAAACGGCTAGCTTCTGGAATAGTCATAAAGTAACGGGTCATGCGGAAGTCTGTCACCGTTACAGGACCACCTTCAGCAATCTGACGTTCAAAGACTGGAATCACACTACCACGGCTACCAAGTACATTCCCAAAACGAACTGCACAGTAGGTTGATTGGCTACGTTGGTTAAAGCCAGTGACAATCAACTCAGCCACGCGCTTGGTTGCTCCCATAACATTTGGTGGATTAACCGCCTTATCTGTCGAAATCATAACCATCTTAGGTACTTTAGCTTCATCAACAGCCTTAGCAACATTGTAAGTTCCACGAATATTGTTTTTGAAGGCTTCTTTTGGATTGCGCTCCATCATAGGAACGTGCTTGTGAGCAGCCGCATGATAAACAATAGCTGGCTTGTACTGCTCAAAGACTTGCAACAAGCGGTCATAGTCTTGAATATCGGCAATAACTGGTACATAATCAATCCCTTGGAACTTGCGAATCAATTCATGATAAACAAGGTAGATTGAGTTTTCCCCATGACCGAGCAAGACGATGCGTTCAGGATTAAAGCGACTAACTTGGCGACAGATTTCAGAACCGATTGAACCACCAGCCCCTGTGACTAAGATTGTCTTACCTGTCAGTTCTGCGCCCAGACGCGATTCATCAAGACGAATTTCCTGACGACCCAAAAGGTCTGTGATATCAATCTTCTGGAAGCCTCCACCTGCTTGGTGAAGCCCTTGAACAACCGTTTCAACCTTAGGCATCTTGTAACACTTGACACCCAGCTTATTACACATCTGCAAGATACGTTCATATTCTGACGGGTCAAGCGACGGAATCGCAACGATAACACGCTCGATTTGATGGCGTTTGGCTAATTCAGGCAGATCATCATATGAACCCAAAACAGGAATTCCACCAAGTTTTTGGCCCTTTTTCTTAGAATCCTTGTCCAAAATACCGACAAGTTCTAATTCACTAGTTGGATGTTGGTAACTATCCATAAAGAGAGCTCCACCATCACCGGCACCAATCAAGAAAGTCCGACGGTGTTCTCCATCACCACTTCCCTTTTTGCGTTTAGAGTAGATTAACTGCCAAGTAATCCGTGGCAATAAAATTAAGAAAGTACTCAACAAGATAAAGAGCACGATAAAACGGATGGAGAAGAGAGGCAAGAAGGCATAGCAGATACTATATGACAAGATACTGCTAGCAGTCACACCAAAAAAGATTTTCATGAAATCCGTAATCTTACTGTAACGACTGATACTAGCGTTCAATCCCCAAAATCCAATCATCAATTGATAGAACAGGAAGGCCAAACTCGTGTAGATGATGTAGTCAACAGGTGCTGGATTAATCAATCCGTAGAATAAGATATAAGATACAATGATGGAAACCACCATACTCAAAATATCAAATATTCCCCAGAAAACCTGTTTTTGTTGTTTATTTAAAATTTCCACCAGATCAATCACATAATCTGTGAGTTTTTTATTCATAGAAATTTACTCCTCCTTAAAAGAGCCGAATAGTTATATTGTTATTATAACACTTTTTCTCTAGTTTATGATTTGCTACAATCTTTTACTTGCTTTTTCGTAACAGTTTCATAAAAATAAACTGTCGGACAAATCCAGGACAAAGGGCAACCACCATCTGAATGGCAACACTCTTGGCATACTCCATGTAAGAAATTTGTCCTCGCTTCAGCATGCGTTGACGAGCTTGACGATAGAGTTTGAGGTAACGCAGTCCCCCACGACGCTCAAACATTCCTGCTCCAACACGAACCTTACACAAGATTTGATCCAGATTTCCAGTCTTAGCTCCTGCAGCAATCATATTGAGCCAGAGGAGGTCATCCTCCATATAAAGCCCATCCTCATAGTTGCCTGCCTTGAGAACCATGTCCTTCTTGAACATGACAGTCATGTGGTTAAAGGCACTTCTCATCCTTTGATAAGCTACAATATCTGCATGCTGGGTTGGAACACGACGGTAAGAAACAATCTCATCAGGATTGTCAATAAACTCTGCAATATGTCCACCTAATAGGTCGAGGTTTTCCTTCTCCATTAGCTGAACCTGTTTCTCAAAACGGTCTGGAACAGCTATATCATCCGTATCCATACGAGCGATGATATCGTACTGACACTGCAAAACACCCTGTCGAAGAGCCAGACCCAAACCTTGATTATGCTCAAGAGGATAGCGTTTCACTGGAATATCAGACTCAGCTTCAAGCTGGTCTAATACCTGATAGAGCTCAGGTGTCAAAGGCCCATCCTCAACCAGAACCAATTCGCTCGGTTTCAGGGTCTGATTTTGAACACTCTCAATAGCATCCTTTAAAAATGTCGGATTTTCCTTGATATAGACCGATATCAATACGCTGATTTTTTGCTTTTCAGACACAGTTTTTCTCCAATGTATAGATTTCCTTCCACTATTTTATCATAATTTTCAAGACTTTCCCATTTTTATCTTGAAAGCCCAAAACCTTACTTGACATTATAAGGAAAAAACCTTAAAATAAGCTGTTATTAAAATCAGCTAGAAGAGGTATTATATGAAAAAGCAATCACTCTTTTTTGTTCCAGGTATTATACTAATTGGTGTTTCCTTGCGGACTCCTTTTACTGTTTTACCCATTATTTTGGGAGATATTTCGCGAGGGCTGGGAGTAGAAGTTAGTTCGCTTGGTGTCTTGACCAGCCTTCCCCTCCTCATGTTTACCCTCTTCTCGCTCTTTTCTACCCGGCTGGCTCAGAAAATTGGCTTAGAACATCTCTTCACCTACAGCCTCTTCTTCTTGACCATCGGCTCACTGATTCGACTAATCAATCTGCCCCTGCTCTATCTAGGAACCTTGATGGTTGGGGCAAGTATCGCAGTCATCAATGTTCTGCTTCCTAGTCTCATCCAAGCCAATCAACCAAAGAAAATTGGTTTTCTGACTACCTTATATGTAACTTCTATGGGGATTGCAACGGCTCTGGCCTCCTATCTGGCTGTGCCTATTACACAAGCCAGTTCTTGGAAAGGACTTATCATCCTCCTCACCCTGCTCTGCCTAGCAACTTTTTTGGTCTGGCTGCCTAATCACCGCTATAATCACAGACTGGCTCCACAAACCAAACAAAAAAGCAAAACAAAGGTCATGCATAATAAACAGGTCTGGGCAGTGATTGTCTTTGCAGGTTTTCAATCCTTGCTCTTTTACACCGCTATGACCTGGCTACCTACCATGGCCATCCATGCAGGCCTATCCAGTCACGAAGCTGGCTTGCTAACCTCTATCTTCTCCCTGATTAGCATTCCTTTTTCAATGACTATCCCAAGCCTGACAACCAGCTTGTCTACTCGCAACCGTCAGCTCATGCTCACTCTGGTTTCACTGGCTGGCGTGGTCGGTATTTCCATGCTCTTTTTCCCAATCGGTAATTTCTTTTACTGGCTTGCCATCCATATCCTCATCGGAACCGCGACCAGCGCCCTCTTCCCCTATCTCATGGTCAACTTTTCACTCAAGACAAGCGCCCCTGAAAAGACTGCACAATTGTCTGGTTTATCTCAAACAGGAGGCTATATCCTAGCAGCCTTTGGGCCAACCCTCTTTGGTTACAGTTTTGACCTTTTCCACTCTTGGGTGCCAGCTGTAGCTGCCCTCTTACTCGTCGATATCCTGATGACTGTGGCCCTCTTTACAGTGGACAGAGCTGATAAAATCCTTTAAACTTCTAGTTTTGGCTAGAAGTTTTTTAAAAATAAAAATAGCATAAAAATCTAGTTATCCGCATAAAAACTGGACTTATCACACTTTATCAAGGTCAAAACCACTCAATTTACTACTAATTTACTACTTATGAATGAGCTTTGATACGACGATTTATCCTTGAAAAGTGAAGATATAAAGATACTTCCAATAAAATTTGAATATTTAATAGGTAGACACTTCAAAAAATGAGGTGTCTATTTTTTTACCCGATTTTGAAAGGAAGTGAACTTATGAAAACAAAAAATCAAGAATCAAAAGGTCGTTCCCCACTCTTTAAGACCATCAAACATTCATTCAGCCAATAAAAAAGAAAGGATAGGTAAAAATATGGAACTTAAATTTGTGATTCCCAACATGGAAAAAACATTCGGCAATTTAGAATTTGCTGGCGAGGATAAAGTCGTTCAGCGAAGAATCAACGGACGGCTAACTGTCTTATCAAGAAGCTATAATCTCTATTCTGATGTTCAAAGAGCAGATGATATTGTGGTGGTGCTTCCTGCTGAAGCTGGCGAAAAACATTTCGGCTTTGAGGAACGTGTGAAGTTAGTCAATCCACGTATTACCGCAGAGGGCTACAAAATCGGCACTCGTGGTTTTACAAATTACCTTTTACATGCTGACGACATGATAAAAGAATAAAGAAAGAGAGGAAAAATGATGAGATTAGCAAATGGCATTGTATTAGATAAAGACACGACTTTTGGAGAATTGAAATTCTCTGCTCTACGTCGTGAAGTGAGAATCCAAAATGAAGACGGGTCGGTTTCAGATGAAATCAAAGAACGTACCTATGACTTAAAATCCAAAGGACAAGGACGCATGATTCAAGTAAGTATTCCTGCCAGCGTGCCTTTGAAAGAGTTTGATTATAACGCACGGGTGGAACTTATCAATCCCATTGCGGACACCGTTGCTACTGCCACCTATCAAGGAGCAGATGTTGACTGGTATATCAAGGCAGACGATATTGTGCTGACAAAGGATTCTAGTTCATTCAAAGCTCAACCACAAGCAAAGAAAGAACCGACACAAGACAAATAGTCGCTAGGTAGAAAGGAGACTTTTTCGCATGAAACAGCGTGGTAAAAGGATTCGCCCATCTGGTAAAGATTTAGTCTTTCATTTTACGATAGCGTCACTCCTGCCTGTTTTCCTGCTGGTTGTCGGACTGTTTCATGTGAAGACAATCCAGCAGATCAACTGGCAGGATTTTAACCTATCACAAGCAGATAAGATTGACATTCCCTATTTAATTATCAGTTTCAGTGTCGCAATTCTTATCTGCTTGCTGGTAGCGTTTGTATTCAAACGGGTTCGCTATGATACGGTTAAACAACTTTACCACCGTCAAAAACTGGCAAAGATGATACTTGAAAACAAGTGGTATGAATCTGAACAGGTCAAAACAGAGGGTTTCTTTAAAGATAGTGCTGGTCGTACAAAGGAAAAGATAACCTACTTCCCTAAAATGTATTATCGACTTAAAAATGGCTTGATACAGATACGGGTGGAAATCACGCTGGGAAAATATCAAGACCAACTCTTACACTTGGAAAAGAAATTAGAGAGTGGCTTGTACTGTGAGCTGACGGATAAAGAGTTAAAGGATTCCTATGTGGAATATACTTTGCTCTATGACACCATAGCCAGTCGTATTTCTATTGATGAAGTAGAAGCTAAAGATGGTAAACTTCGCTTAATGAAAAACGTATGGTGGGAATATGATAAGCTCCCTCATATGTTGATTGCTGGTGGTACAGGTGGCGGTAAAACTTACTTTATACTGACACTGATTGAAGCCTTGCTTCATACAGATTCAAAACTGTATATTCTTGACCCGAAAAATGCTGACCTTGCGGACTTAGGTTCTGTGATGGCAAATGTCTACTATAGAAAAGAAGACTTGCTTTCTTGCATTGAAACATTCTATGAAGAAATGATGAAACGTAGTGAGGAAATGAAGCAGATGAAGAACTATAAGACTGGCAAAAATTATGCTTACTTAGGTCTCCCGGCACACTTCTTAATCTTTGATGAATACGTCGCTTTCATGGAAATGCTGGGAACAAAAGAAAACACCGCAGTTATGAATAAGCTGAAACAGATTGTCATGTTAGGTCGTCAAGCTGGCTTCTTTCTAATACTGGCTTGTCAACGTCCAGACGCAAAATATTTAGGCGACGGAATCCGTGATCAGTTTAATTTCAGAGTGGCTTTAGGTCGTATGTCTGAAATGGGCTATGGCATGATGTTTGGCAGTGACGTACAAAAGGATTTCTTCTTAAAGCGAATCAAAGGTCGTGGCTATGTTGATGTAGGAACAAGTGTCATATCAGAGTTTTATACTCCCCTTATACCAAAAGGATATGATTTCTTGGAGGAAATTAAAAAGTTATCCAACAGCAGACAGTCCACGCAGGCGACGTGCGAAGCGGAAGTCGCAGGTGTGGACTGATCTTGCTGGCTGGTGTGGCAATAGCCACGCCAGCACTTAACCCCCCGTATCTAACAGGGGGGTACAAATCGACAGGAAACAGTCAAAAAAACATTAGAAAATCCTTTGGTTACAAGGGATTTACAAAATTTCAGCGTATGTCAAATGGGCTTTAAAAGTTGACATACGCCTTTTTGATTGGAGGGATTTTTACTGAATGAACAAACTTGGTTACAGCATTTAAAAGAAAAACGCTTGGCTTATGGACTATCTCAAAACCGTTTAGCTGTTGCGACTGGTATTACAAGGCAGTATCTAAGCGATATTGAAACAGGAAAAGTCAAGCCATCAGAGGATTTACAGCAGTCCCTTTGGGAAGCTCTGGAACGCTTCAATCCCGACGCTCCCCTTGAAATGCTGTTTGATTATGTAAGGATTCGCTTTCCGACAACAGACGTACAGCAGGTGGTCGAAAACATCTTACAACTGAAACTGTCCTATTTTCTTCATGAGGACTATGGTTTCTATTCTTATTCAGAGCATTATGCTTTAGGCGACATATTCGTCCTTTGCTCCCATGAACTGGACAAAGGAGTTCTGGTGGAATTGAAAGGTCGTGGGTGCAGACAATTTGAAAGCTATCTTCTGGCACAACAAAGAAGCTGGTATGAGTTCTTTATGGACGTTTTGGTGGCTGGCGGTGTGATGAAACGCCTTGACCTTGCCATTAACGATAAGACAGGGATTTTGAATATCCCTGTACTCACTGAAAAGTGCCAACAGGAAGAATGTATCTCCGTCTTCCGCAGTTTTAAAAGCTATCGCAGTGGCGAACTGGTACGCAAAGAGGAAAAGGAATGTATGGGAAACACCCTCTATATCGGTTCATTACAAAGTGAAGTTTATTTCTGTATCTATGAAAAGGACTACGAGCAGTACAAGAAAAATGATATTCCCATTGAAGACGCAGAAGTAAAAAACCGTTTTGAGATTCGATTGAAAAATGAGCGTGCCTATTATGCAGTCCGTGATTTACTCGTCTATGACAATCCAGAGCATACCGCCTTTAAAATTATCAATCGGTATATCCGTTTTGTAGATAAAGACGATTCCAAACCTCGTTCTGATTGGAAACTGAATGAAGAATGGGCTTGGTTTATTGGGAACAATCGTGAACGATTAAAACTAACCACAAAACCAGAGCCTTACTCCTTCCAAAGGACGCTGAACTGGCTATCTCATCAAGTTGCCCCGACCTTAAAGGTTGCGATTAAACTTGATGAAATCAACCAGACGCAGGTTGTAAAAGACATTCTCGACCATGCGAAACTGACAGACCGACACAAGCAGATTTTGAAGCAACAGTCAGTAAAAGAACAGGACGTGATAACAACAAAAAAATAACTCAAATACAAATTCATTGAATATAGAGAGGAGAACATTTTTATGAATTTTGGACAAAACCTTTATAACTGGTTTCTATCAAACGCTCAATCACTGGTGCTTTTAGCAATCGTTGTGATTGGCTTGTATCTTGGCTTCAAGCGTGAGTTTAGCAAACTGATTGGCTTTTTAATTATTGCGATTATTGCGGTTGGCTTAGTCTTCAACGCTGCTGGAGTAAAAGACATTTTACTAGAGCTATTCAATCGCATTATTGGTGCTTAAATAAAACCGTTCTTTTGTGGAATATAAGTGGTTTTCTTATGTTCCGCAAAGGAATGGTACACCAAACGAAGTGCGGTAGGGATTTTTGAATCTCTACAAAGAAAGGACGTGAATATATGGACGATATGCAAGTCTATATTGCGAATTTAGGCAAATACAATGAGGGCGAATTGGTCGGTGCGTGGTTTACCTTTCCCATTGACTTTGAGGAAGTCAAAGAGAAAATCGGCTTGAATGATGAATATGAGGAATACGCCATTCATGACTACGAGTTACCCTTTACGGTTGACGAATACACTTCCATTGGCGAACTCAATCGACTATGGGAAATGGTATCGGAATTACCCGAAGAATTACAATCGGAGCTATCTGCTCTGCTCACTCATTTTTCAAGCATTGAAGAACTAAGCGAACATCAAGAGGATATTATCATTCATTCCGATTGTGATGATATGTATGACGTGGCACGCTACTACATTGAAGAAACGGGTGCTTTAGGCGAAGTACCAGCTAGTCTTCAAAACTATATTGATTATCAAGCCTATGGTCGGGATTTAGACCTTTCAGGAACGTTTATCTCAACCAATCATGGGATTTTTGAAATCGTCTATTAAATCTGTCGGTACATTACTACTGGCAGATTTTCTATTTTACGGGGTGGCTCAATCAGCTACCCCTATTTTTTATGAAAGGATTGATTACATGAAGAAAATACGAAGCTATACCAGTATCTGGTCTGTGGAAAAGGTACTGTATTCTATCAATGATTTTAGACTTCCGTTTCCCATAACCTTTACGCAAATGACATGGTTTGTCGTGTCACTCTTTGCAGTGATGATACTTGGCAACTTGCCCCCTCTTTCCATGATAGAGGGAGCATTTCTCAAATACTTTGGGATTCCTGTGGCTTTCACATGGTTTATGTCTACAAAAACTTTTGATGGTAAAAAGCCTTATGGATTTTTGAAGTCTGTCATTGCTTATGCACTGCGACCAAAGCTGACCTATGCAGGAAAAAAAGTAACGCTTGGCAGAAACCAGCCACAAGAAGCCATTACAGCAGTTAGGAGTGAATTTTATGGCATATCCAATTAAATACATTGAAAACAATCTCGTCTGGAATAAAGACGGGGAATGTTATGCTTACTATGAGCTTGTTCCTTACAATTACTCATTTCTAAGTCCAGAACAGAAAATACAAGTGCATGATTCTTTCAGACAGCTTATCGCACAAAATCGTGATGGCAAAATTCATGCTTTACAAATCAGTACAGAATCCAGCATACGTTCTGCACAAGAGCGTTCCAAAAATGAAGTCACTGGCAAGCTCAAAGCGGTTGCCTATGACAAAATCGACCAACAGACAGACGCTTTAATATCCATGATTGGCGAAAATCAAGTGAACTACCGTTTCTTTATCGGCTTTAAGTTGCTTCTCAACGATCAGGAGTTTTCTATGAAAAGTCTTACCGTTGAAGCAAAAAATGCTTTGTCTGATTTTGTCTATGATGTGAACCATAAGCTGATGGGCGATTTTGTTAGTATGAGTAATGATGAAATCCTGCGTTTTCAGAAGATGGAAAAGCTCTTAGAAAATAAAATCTCTCGTCGTTTCAAAATCCGCAGGTTAGATAAGGACGACTTCGGCTATCTGATTGAACACCTTTACGGACAGACAGGCACTGCCTATGAAGAGTATGAGTACCATCTATCAAAGAAAAAGCTGGATAATGAAACGCTGATTAAATACTATGACTTGATTAAGCCTACTCGCTGTTTGGTGGAAGAAAAACAGCGATATTTGAAAATCCAGCAGGAAGATGAAACCGTCTATGTAGCTTACTTTACCATTAACAGCATTGTCGGAGAACTGGACTTCCCGTCCTCTGAAATCTTCTACTACCAGCAACAGCAATTTACATTCCCGATTGATACGTCAATGAATGTGGAAATTGTAGCGAATCGTAAAGCCCTATCTACTGTCCGCAATAAAAAGAAAGAACTGAAAGACTTGGATAACCACGCTTGGCAAAGTGATAATGAAACCAGCTCCAATGTGGCGGAAGCTCTGGAAAGTGTGAATGAGCTGGAAACCAATTTAGACCAAAGCAAGGAATCTATGTACAAGCTGTCTTATGTGGTAAGGGTATCAGCAAATGATCTTGACGAACTCAAACGTCGTTGTAATGAAGTGAAAGATTTTTATGACGATTTAAGCGTAAAACTGGTACGACCATTTGGGGATATGCTCGGCTTACATGAAGAATTTTTACCTGCCAGCAAGCGTTATATGAATGATTATATTCAATACGTGACCTCTGATTTCCTCGCTGGTTTAGGTTTTGGTGCTACTCAAATGCTGGGGGAAAATGAGGGGATTTATGTTGGCTACAGCTTAGATACTGGACGCAATGTCTATCTGAAACCTGCTCTTGCCAGTCAAGGGGTTAAGGGTTCAGTAACCAATGCGTTAGCGTCGGCTTTTGTTGGTTCGCTGGGTGGTGGTAAATCCTTTGCGAATAACCTTATCGTCTATTATGCGGTGCTTTATGGGGCACAAGCAGTGATTGTAGACCCAAAAGCAGAACGTGGCAGATGGAAAGAAACCTTGCCAGAGATTTCCCATGAAATCAATATCGTCACTCTGACTTCTGATGAGAAAAACAAAGGCTTACTTGACCCTTATGTGATTATGAAAAATCCCAAAGATTCTGAATCACTGGCTATTGATATTCTGACATTCCTTACGGGGATTTCCTCTCGTGATGGGGAACGCTTCCCAATCCTTAGAAAAGCCATTCGTGCAGTAACCAATAGTGAAGTACGAGGGTTGATGAAAGTGATTGAGGAATTACGGGTTGAGAATACGCCACTAAGTACCAGTATAGCCGACCATATCGAAAGTTTTACAGACTATGACTTTGCACATTTATTATTCAGTAATGGTTATGTGGAGCAGTCTATCAGCTTAGAAAAACAACTGAACATTATACAGGTTGCGGACTTGGTACTTCCCGACAAGGAAACTTCCTTTGAGGAATATACCACTATGGAGCTTTTATCCGTTGCTATGCTGATTGTCATTAGTACCTTTGCTTTAGACTTTATCCATACAGACCGAAGCATTTTCAAGATTGTAGATTTAGACGAAGCATGGAGCTTTTTACAGGTAGCACAAGGAAAAACACTATCTATGAAGCTGGTTCGGGCTGGTCGTGCTATGAACGCTGGGGTATATTTCGTGACCCAAAATACAGACGACCTCTTAGATGAAAAACTGAAAAATAACCTCGGCTTAAAATTTGCATTTCGTTCCACTGACCTTAACGAGATTAAAAAGACCTTAGCCTTTTTTGGTGTAGACCCAGAGGACGAAAACAATCAGAAGCGATTGCGTGATTTGGAAAACGGGCAATGCCTTATCAGTGATTTATATGGTCGTGTCGGTGTGATACAGTTCCACCCTGTATTTGAAGAACTGCTCCATGCCTTTGATACCAGACCACCTGTGCGAAAAGAGGTGTAAATGTGAAACCATCAATAGTAAACAGAATAAAATCAAACTGGACGCTGAAACGTCTAGGTAAAGTGGCAATGACAGTGGCTTTCACACTTGTGATTGCCATTTTTCTTTTAGCCATGCTGGGAACGGTGGTTCAAGCTGCGGGCTTGGTAGATGATACGGTCAATGTGGCAAATGAATACAGCCGATACCCACTTGAAAACTATCAACTGGATTTTTATGTGGATAATAGCTGGGGCTGGCTTCCGTGGAACTGGTCGGACGGGATTGGAAAACAGGTCATGTATGGACTATATGCCATTACCAATTTTATTTGGACAATCAGTTTGTATGTTTCCAATGCGACAGGTTACTTAGTACAGGAAGCCTATTCCTTAGACTTCATTTCCGCTACAGCAGATTCCATTGGTAAGAATATGCAGACCTTAGCTGGTGTGAGTGCAAACGGATTTTCAACAGAGGGTTTCTATGTTGGATTCCTCTTACTCTTGATTTTGGTTCTTGGGGTTTATGTTGCCTATACGGGACTGATAAAGAGAGAAACCACAAAGGCAATTCATGCCATTATGAATTTTGTGCTGGTGTTTATCCTATCGGCTTCCTTTATTGCCTACGCTCCCGACTACATTAAAAAAATCAATGACTTTTCATCAGACATCAGTAATGCCAGTTTATCACTTGGCACGAAGATTGTCATGCCCCATTCCGATAGTCAAGGCAAGGACAGCGTGGACTTAATCAGAGATAGCCTGTTTTCCATACAGGTTCAGCAACCGTGGCTACTGCTTCAATACAACAGTTCAGACATTGAAAGTATCGGTATTGACCGTGTGGAAAGCCTGCTCTCCACCAGCCCAGATTCCAACAATGGCGAAGACAGAGAAAAAATTGTTGCGGAAGAAATTGAAGACAGAAGCAATACCAATCTAACCATTACAAAGACCATTAACCGTTTAGGTACAGTCTTCTTCCTATTTGTCTTCAATATTGGGATTTCCATATTTGTATTCCTATTAACAGGAATCATGATTTTCTCGCAGATACTTTTTATCATCTATGCTATGTTTCTGCCTGTGAGCTTTATTTTAAGCATGATTCAATCATTTGATGGTATGTCAAAACGAGCCATAACAAAGCTCTTTAATACCATTTTGACACGAGCTGGAATCACATTGATTATTACGACAGCATTTAGTATTTCAACCATGCTCTATACCTTATCGGCTGGTTATCCGTTCTTTTTGATTGCTTTTCTACAGATTGTGACCTTTGCAGGAATCTACTTCAAGCTGGGCGATTTAATGAGTATGTTTTCTCTACAGAGTAACGATTCTCAAAGTGTGGGAAGTCGTGTGATGAGAAAACCTCGTATGCTTATGCACGCTCACATGCACCGTCTACAGCGGAAACTTGGACGTTCCATGACTACTCTAGGGGCTGGGTCTGCCATTGTTACAGGTAAAAAAGGACAGTCGGGTTCGGGGAGTTCTGCAAGGACACAAGCAGATCACTCCCGACCAGACGGAAAGGAAAAATCAACACTTGGAAAACGTATCGGTCAAACCATCGGTACAGTAGCTGATACCAAAGACAGAATGGTAGACACTGCTAGTGGTTTGAAAGAACAGGTTAAAGATTTGCCGACCAATGCAAGATATGCAGTATATCAAGGAAAATCCAAAGTAAAAGAGAATGTCCGTGATTTAACCAGTAGTATTTCTCAAACCAAAGCGGACAGAGCCAGTGGACGCAAGGAACAGCAGGAACAAAGGCGAAAAACCATTGCGAAGCGTCGCTCTGAAATGGAACAGGTCAAACAGAAAAAACAGCCTGCTTCTTCTGTTCATGAAAGACCGACTACAAGACAAGAACAATATCATGATGAACAGACCTCAAAACAGTCTAATATTCAGACTTCATATAAGGAATCTCAACAAGCCAAACAAGAGCGTCCAGCAGTTAAGTCCGATTTTTCAAGTCCAAAAGTGGAACGCCAAGGCAATACCGTTCAAGAAAAAACCGTTCAAAAGCCAGCAACTTCAACCACTACAGCAGATAGAACTTCACAACGTCCAATCACAAAAGAACGTCCGTCTACTGTTCAAAGAGTACCACTACAAAATACAAGAAGTAGACCACCAATCAAAACCGCCACCATTAAGAAAGTCGGTAAGAAACCATGAAGTTGAAAACTTTAGTGATTGGTGGTTCTGGATTATTCTTGATGGTCTTCTCACTGCTTCTGTTTGTTGCCATTTTATTTTCAGATGAACAGGACAGCGGAATTTCCAATATTCATTATGGAGGTGTGAATGTTTCCGCAGAAGTGCTGGCTCATAAGCCTATGGTAGAAAAATATGCCAAAGAATATGGCGTTGAAGAATATGTCAACATACTTCTTGCGATTATACAGGTGGAATCGGGCGGTACTGCGGAAGATGTTATGCAGTCCTCGGAATCCCTCGGTCTTCCACCTAATTCATTGAGTACAGAAGAATCCATTAAGCAAGGTGTGAAGTATTTCAGTGAATTATTAGCCAGTAGCGAAAGGCTCAGTGTAGATTTAGAATCGGTTATCCAGTCCTACAATTATGGTGGTGGTTTCTTAGGGTATGTGGCTAATCGTGGAAATAAATATACCTTTGAACTGGCTCAAAGTTTCTCAAAAGAGTATTCAGGTGGCGAAAAAGTGTCTTACCCCAATCCCATAGCCATACCTATCAATGGGGGCTGGCGATACAACTATGGCAATATGTTTTATGTGCAACTGGTAACGCAGTATCTTGTCACAACAGAGTTTGATGATGATACGGTACAAGCCATCATGGACGAAGCACTGAAATATGAGGGCTGGCGATACGTTTACGGTGGAGCTTCCCCGACTACTTCTTTTGATTGTAGCGGACTGACACAATGGACGTATGGAAAAGCTGGAATTAACTTACCACGAACCGCACAACAGCAATATGATGTGACCCAGCATATCCCACTATCGGAAGCACAAGCTGGCGATTTGGTTTTCTTTCATTCTACCTATAACGCTGGCTCTTATATTACTCATGTTGGGATATACCTTGGCAATAACCGTATGTTTCATGCAGGCGACCCAATCGGTTATGCCGACTTAACAAGCCCCTACTGGCAACAGCATTTAGTGGGAGCAGGACGAATCAAACAATGAGAAAGGAAGATTTAATGATGAAATTTAGAAAAAATCAGAATAAAGAAAAACAGATACCAAAGGAAAAGAAACCTCGTGTCTATAAGGTCAATCCTCATAAAAAGGTTGTGATTGCCTTGTGGGTACTTTTAGGGCTTAGTTTCAGCTTTGCGATATTCAAGCACTTTACAGCTATAGATACTCATACTATTCACGAAACAACTATCATAGAAAAGGAATACGTTGATACTCATCATGTAGAAAATTTTGTAGAGAACTTTGCGAAAGTCTACTATTCATGGGAGCAATCCGATAAGTCCATTGATAATCGAATGGAAAGTCTAAAAGGCTATCTGACAGATGAACTTCAAGCTCTCAATGTTGATACAGTACGCAAAGATATTCCTGTATCGTCTTCTGTAAGAGGATTTCAGATATGGACGGTAGAGCCAACTGGCGACAATGAGTTTAATGTAACCTACAGTGTAGACCAGCTCATTACAGAGGGAGAAAATACAAAGACCGTCCACTCTGCTTATATAGTGAGTGTCTATGTAGATGGTTCTGGAAATATGGTACTGGTTAAGAATCCGACCATTACCAACATACCTAAGAAATCAAGTTATAAACCAAAAGCCATTGAAAGTGAGGGGACGGTTGATTCCATTACAACCAATGAAATCAATGAGTTTTTAACGACGTTCTTCAAGCTCTATCCTACAGCGACAGCCAGTGAACTTTCCTACTATGTGAATGACGGGATATTAAAACCAATCGGAAAAGAGTACATCTTTCAAGAACTGGTAAATCCTATTCACAATCGTAAGGATAATCAAGTCACGGTATCGCTGACAGTGGAGTATATCGACCAGCAGACCAAAGCAACGCAGGTATCTCAATTTGATTTGGTACTTGAAAAGAACGGGAGTAATTGGAAGATTATAGAATAACAAATATTGGTACATTATTACAGCTATTTTGTAATCACGTACTCTCTTTGATAAAAAATTGGAGATTCCTTGACAAATATGCTCTTACGTGCTATTATTTAAGTATCTATTTAAAAGGAGTTAATAAATATGCGGCAAGGTATTCTTAAATAAACTGTCAATTTGATAGTGGGAACAAATAATTGGATGTCCTTTTTTAGGAGGGCTTAGTTTTTTGTACCCAGTTTAAGAATACCTTTATCATGTGATTCTAAAGTATCCGGAGAATATCTGTATGCTTTGTATGCCTATGGTTATGCATAAAAATCCCAGTGATAAGAGTATTTATCACTGGGATTTTTATGCCCTTTTGGGCTTTTGAATGGAGGAAAATCACATGAAAATTATTAATATTGGAGTTTTAGCTCATGTTGATGCGGGAAAAACTACCTTAACAGAAAGCTTATTATATAACAGTGGAGCGATTACAGAATTAGGAAGCGTGGACAAAGGTACAACGAGGACGGATAATACGCTTTTAGAACGTCAGAGAGGAATTACAATTCAGACAGGAATAACCTCTTTTCAGTGGGAAAATACGAAGGTGAACATCATAGACACGCCAGGACATATGGATTTCTTAGCAGAAGTATATCGTTCATTATCAGTTTTAGATGGGGCAATTCTACTGATTTCTGCAAAAGATGGCGTACAAGCACAAACTCGTATATTATTTCATGCACTTAGGAAAATGGGGATTCCCACAATCTTTTTTATCAATAAGATTGACCAAAATGGAATTGATTTATCAACGGTTTATCAGGATATTAAAGAGAAACTTTCTGCCGAAATTGTAATCAAACAGAAGGTAGAACTGTATCCTAATATGTGTGTGACGAACTTTACCGAATCTGAACAATGGGATACGGTAATAGAGGGAAACGATGACCTTTTAGAGAAATATATGTCCGGTAAATCATTAGAAGCATTGGAACTCGAACAAGAGGAAAGCATAAGATTTCATAATTGTTCCCTGTTCCCTGTTTATCACGGAAGTGCAAAAAACAATATAGGGATTGATAACCTTATAGAAGTGATTACGAATAAATTTTATTCATCAACACATCGAGGTCAGTCTGAACTTTGCGGAAAAGTTTTCAAAATTGAGTATTCGGAAAAAAGACAGCGTCTTGCATATATACGTCTTTATAGTGGCGTACTGCATTTGCGAGATTCGGTTAGAATATCGGAAAAGGAAAAAATAAAAATTACAGAAATGTATACTTCAATAAATGGTGAATTATGTAAAATCGATAAGGCTTATTCCGGGGAAATTGTTATTTTGCAGAATGAGTTTTTGAAGTTAAATAGTGTTCTTGGAGATACAAAGCTATTGCCACAGAGAGAGAGAATTGAAAATCCCCTCCCTCTGCTGCAAACGACTGTTGAACCGAGCAAACCTCAACAAAGGGAAATGTTACTTGATGCACTTTTAGAAATCTCCGACAGTGACCCGCTTCTGCGATATTATGTGGATTCTGCGACACATGAAATCATACTTTCTTTCTTAGGGAAAGTACAAATGGAAGTGACTTGTGCTCTGCTGCAAGAAAAGTATCATGTGGAGATAGAAATAAAAGAGCCTACAGTCATTTATATGGAAAGACCGTTAAAAAAAGCAGAGTATACCATTCACATCGAAGTTCCACCGAATCCTTTCTGGGCTTCCATTGGTTTATCTGTATCACCGCTTCCGTTGGGAAGTGGAATGCAGTATGAGAGCTCGGTTTCTCTTGGATACTTAAATCAATCATTTCAAAATGCAGTTATGGAAGGGATACGCTATGGCTGTGAACAAGGATTGTATGGTTGGAATGTGACGGACTGTAAAATCTGTTTTAAGTATGGCTTATACTATAGCCCTGTTAGTACCCCAGCAGATTTTCGGATGCTTGCTCCTATTGTATTGGAACAAGTCTTAAAAAAAGCTGGAACAGAATTGTTAGAGCCATATCTTAGTTTTAAAATTTATGCGCCACAGGAATATCTTTCACGAGCATACACCGATGCTCCTAAATATTGTGCGAACATCGTAGACACTCAATTGAAAAATAATGAGGTCATTCTTAGTGGAGAAATCCCTGCTCGGTGTATTCAAGAATATCGTAGTGATTTAACTTTCTTTACAAATGGACGTAGTGTTTGTTTAACAGAGTTAAAAGGGTACCATGTTACTACCGGTGAACCTGTTTGCCAGCCCCGTCGTCCAAATAGTCGGATAGATAAAGTACGATATATGTTCAATAAAATAACTTAGTGTATTTTATGTTGTTATATAAATATGGTTTCTTGTTAAATAAGATGAAATATTTTTTAATAAAGATTTGAATTAAAGTGTAAAGGAGGAGATAGTTATTATAAACTACAAGTGGATATTGTGTGCTGAGAGCTTTCTTCTATACTAATAGACGAAAGGGTGTGAAAATGATTTTTAAATGATACTGTGGAACGGAACAGTAGCCCTAGTATTGACTACTGTCGTTTCTATTCATATTGGCTATTCTAGGACTGAGATGAAAAAATCTATAAATGCTCAGAATAAAATTGAACCCGCAAATCTCCCCAAAACAATGGTGAGTCATGTACTTGTATTATTCCGAAAAAATACACCTCTGGTGCAGTGAGACAAATTGGTGTATCTTATAGTGGCTTCGTAGATGAAAGCTATACTCTACTATCACTCTTTGATGATGTAGAACAAATTGAAAAAGATAATAGACTTCAGACAGCTATTGATGTTGTCAGAGAACAGTTTGGTTTTTTAGCCATACAAAAAGGAACCGTCCTAACTGAAGGTTCCAGAAATATTGAACGCAGTAAACTTATCGGTGGTCATTCCGCGGGTGGATTGGAGGGATTAAAATGAAACAAGAAAAAAATACAGTACAATTTTCAGAAATCCGTAGCAAAGGATGTAATGATATTGAAATGCTTGAAAGATTTTTACATGGAATCGTTGAAACAGCAACTTCAAAACTTCGTCAGAGAAAACTCAAAACAACTGAAATATCGATACGACTAGTACATGCTAAATCTGAAAACCGATTACCATTGGAATTTACATTTAGCATTAAGCCAACAAGCTCATCTGTGATAATCTATACTGAGGTAATCAATCGCTTTAAAGAATGTTACACAGGTGGGGGAATTCAAGGTTTTACGATTCAATTTGATAAAAATACCCTTGCCTCTGCATAGAAAGGATTTGATATGATTGACCGTTCATATTTACCATTTCAATCAGCAAGAGAGTACCAGGATACAAAGATGCAAAAATGGATGGGCTTTTTCCTATCTGAACATGCATCAGCACTCTCTGATGATACAAACAAAGTAACGTACATGTCTGACTTATCACTAGAGAAGAAATTATTACTCCTCAGTCAAGTATACGCCGGGCAGCTACGCACACGCATTCAAGTGATTGAAAAAAACAAGCGTGTTTCCTACACTGGAACAATACCAAGTCTGACCAAAGATTTCATTTTGATAAAAACTACAACAGGTCACATCAATTTGAAATTAAAAGACATTATTAGTATTGAACTTGTCGAGGAGGTGCTCTATGAATCAGCTTGAGTTTCAGCGTAATCACCTACAAATGGACTATTATAGCGAGAGCTACCAAGATTTTGAACGTGACTTCTACCGCTACTCTAACATGAATATTCCATTGACCTTCCTAACTGATGATATCCTAAAAACAATGGCGACTTCACGTAAGAATTACTTTGTCCTCAATAAGGAAAAGTCCAGAGATAACCGCGATCACTTCTTCATATTTGAAGTAAGTACCGTAGATGAGAATCCGCTAATCTATCATTATACATATAAGAAAACTACAATATATTTAGCAGAAAAATAGGAGCAGTTCAATTGACTGTTCCTATTTTTAATATTCATAAAATCTAAAGTCTTTATACTCTTTAACAATGGAGTCGCCAACCAGAACAGACTATACTGACCAGCGACTACCTTAAATTTAATGTTTCAGATTTATTTTCTTATCTCTAATTTCATAAACTACATCTGCTACATTTTCGAGTAATCGTTTATCGTGGGTGATAAACACGATAGTTCCGGTGTACTCCTTCATTAGTATTTCCAAAGCCTCTAAACTTGGTATGTCAAGGAAGTTACTGGGTTCATCCATTATTAGGATGTTATATCTACCCATGAGCATTTTAGCAAGCAACAATTTTATAATTTCTCCACCGCTTAAAACAGATAAACTTTTTCCAATATCGTTCTGTTTGAACCCCATAGATGCTAGCACTGAACGAATTTCTGATATATTGTAGTCACAATCCTTCTGCATAAACTCCATAACATTCTGATTACTGTTGTACTTGTAACCATTCTGTGCAAAGTAACCTATTTTTGCCTTAGGCGAAATAGAAATTCCTTCTTCATGGTTTAAGATCATTTGGATTAAAGTTGTTTTTCCGATTCCATTACCACCAGTTAACGCCACTTTTGCTCCTAACGGAATTTGAAAAGATGCATTTTCAAACAGAGCCTTATCCCCAAATACTTTATTAATTTCTGCACCGACTATAGGGTATGGATTATGGAGCTCCAATGCTTTACTTTGCCTGAAACGAATTCTGCGAATGCCTTCCGGAGCTTCTACTTTTCCTAAGGCCGCAATCCTGTGCTCTAGGGTTTTAGCAGCATTATACATCTTTTTTTCCTTACTTCCTATTGATTTTTGATGAGCTAAACGCCCTCCGTCTTCAGTACTTTTTTTCTTTGAAGAACCTTTTGCCTTCTGTTCTATTTTACGAGCCTGTTTTCGCTTTTCCTCCGCAGCCCTTTCCAATCGGGCACGTTCCGCAATAAATTGTTCGTATTCTGCAGCTTGGCTCTTACGTTCTTCCTCTTTCTGACGAAGATAATCAGAATAGTTTCCCCAATACTCAGTGATTTTGCCATCTTTCAGTTCCCATATTTTATCTACTATTTCATCAAGAAAATAGCGGTCATGGCTAATAACTAACAGTGCACCTGTAAAATATTTTAGCTGTCCTATTAGAAAATCAATTCCTTCACGGTCTAAATGGCTCGTAGGTTCATCCGCTAAAATACCATGAACCTGTGCCGATAAGGCCTGTGCTATTTTAAGCCTTGTTTCTTCACCACCGCTCATAGTCTGTATATTTAATTGCTCAACACCTAGCTTGCCTACAAGTGCAAAATCTTTTTCCTCCTGCAGAGTTACTTCGTCCAACTGGGGAATATAGGCAAGTTCACCCAGACGATTCATTTTACATCCTGGGGGAGTTAATTCTCCTAAAAGTACCCTGAGTAAAGTGCTTTTTCCAGCACCATTTGCTCCTACTAAACCAATACGGTCATAATCATATACTTCTAATTCATTTATATCTAAAACATCGCGTCCTTTGAATTCCACACGAATGTCTTTTGCTTTTAATATTAATTCCATAACATTTCCTCCTGTCTATAATCGCATGCTTTCATTTGCTTGTATGCAGGGAAAACCCTGCGATTTTAGCAGGAAGAGTTACATGAAAATAAGATACATAAATATTCCTCCAATATTGTTTATTTTAAATCTAATTTTCTAACCTCAGTTATCATTTGGCAAACTATAGCAATGCCAATAATTAAAATACCTGATAGTAAAAACCAATGATTTACACCGATTTTATCAGCAAAGAATCCAGAAAGAATTAACCCAATTGGCATAGCAAGTGACATGATACTTCCGATCAAAGAAAATACACGTCCTAAATATTCAGGCTTAATTTTCTCCTGAAAAAGAGCTGTTTGCACACCGCTATAAAATGGCACCGAAAGCCCCATTATTGCACAGCAAACTACGAATATTACAAATCCATTTGGAGGAAGTATTCCCGAAACGGCTAAACTGGTCCCCATTATAAAAAATGAACTTGTTATTAGTAATACATGCTTTTCGAAGCCCCCTAATCTTCCTAATAATAAGCCTCCTGCTAGCATCCCAAATGCAAAGGAAATTTCCGTAATAGAAATATGCACAGGCGTTCCATTAAAGTGTTCCATGCTTATTAAAGGAAATAGTGCATTGATTGGCATATAAACAAAAGTATATAGTGTTCCTAAGAGTAATAAGGCAAACAATCCTTTGTTTTGTCTCAGAACCACAACTCCTTCTTTCATCTCCCTTATGAAATTTGGTTCTAAACTTTGCACTTGATTACCCAGCTTAGGTATACGTACAATTGCTACCGTAATAGATGCAATCACAGCACCCAATACGTCGATGGCAATAATAGCATTTAAATCCCAAACGGAGTATAAGAGTGCTGCAACTGCCGGACTAACAATATAGCTTATAGACTGCAAAGACTGACTATAGCCTGCGCATTTCGTTAGCTGTTCTTCTGGTACTAAAAGTGGTGTAACCGCATTGAGTGCTGGGGTATGAAAAGCTGTTCCAATGCTACGGATAAACAATACTATCATAATCATCCAGACAGGTAGCTCCATACAGAATGCAACAATAGCAAGCACTGCACCAGCTGCTGCGATAATTAAATCGGCACCAATCATTATCTTCTTCCTATCATGACGATCCACTAGCACACCAATGGCAGGTCCCAAAATCGCATAGGGTAAAAAACCTACTAATGAAGCCATAGACAAGACCATCGCAGATCCTGTTTTTTCTGTAAGGTAAAAAATAATCGCCATTTGCAGGATGGCACTAGTGATTAATGATACTGCTTGCCCTGCCCATATTGCATAAAATTTTCGTTTCCAATTGTTGTATTTTTCCATTTATATTATCTCCTGCATATTATTTTGCTTGAATTTCTATTTTGAATAGCATTCTAGGCAATAAAAAATGCAGGCCAAACCCCACAATGTGGCTTTTGGTCTGCATACATACAATTTGGAAACATTCATATTAAAGACATAGTTAAATAAAGGTATAGTTAAATAACCAATATCCTCACCGTAACTAATGAATGCTCAATATCGTATAAATAAGCACAACAAAAAAGCCTATCATCGGGTATAGATTCTGCTTTTTTTATTGCCAGCTTATCTTAAACGCATTGAGGCTGTCATAGTTTCGGTTCCTCCTACATCTTTGTTTATATCAATTTATAGTATAACACAACAAGATGATATGTTCAATATAAAAGTTATGGAATGAGACTCATACTTCCAATTCGATGCCAGATTTAAAGGATATGACGAAGTTTTCTTCATAGACTGTAACGCTCTGGATTATCTTCCTTAGTAGCAAGCGATTAGCTTTCACAAAATCTTCTGTTTGTAGTTTTAAAAATTCATCAGGATTTTCTAACTCAACCTCAAAATATTTCATTTTACATTCCCTCATTTCATTTATTGATAAATTGAGTTTGCAAAAAAGAGTGGACAATTTTTGTCTACTCTTAACCTTTAAAATAGTTTTTTTTAATCGATTTGAAGTTGCCTAAATTATTACTTATTCGGTAAAATGAAGTATTGCTTTCAACAGATTTCCTTCAACTACACTTCACTTGATTCAAACAAGGTGGGTACATTTCTATTCCCACAAACTCCTTGTCAATGGAAACAAACACGTACCCACAGGGTAAATGGAAATAGAAACTGATAATTTCTAGCTATCACTTCTACTCATTCCAAAAATTTTCTCACTCTGATACTTACCCACCATAAAGCAAAAAGCCTTGCAATCAAGGCTTTCATTATCCCTTTCGTTCAAAGGTTTCTAAGCTTTTACGAGCAGAGCGACACACTCAGCGGTTCGCTATCTCCGTTCTGTCTGCGTGCTAGCACTTGTCAATCACGGACAGCTATCGCATGGGCGGAAGTAAATGCTAATCTTCGTCGTTTTACTCCTTGACTAGCAAACTTACCGCCTCAACATGTCCTGTATGTGGAAATAAAACACGATTAAAGATAAGGGAAGATACTGAATTAAAAAAATTCCCCCTCTATTGTCCGAAATGCAGACAAGAAAATTTAATTGAAATAAAGCAGTTCAAAGTAACTGTGATTACAGAGCCAGACGCAAAGACGCAGAGCCGATAAAATGAGATTAATACAATCTCATTTTATCGGCTCTTTCCGTTATGTATGGATTCTTTTAATTAGTCTTCGATGTTTCTTGCTTCGTTGATACCGCTGGCTAAAGATTCCATTAAGGATAGTTCTTTGTCTGTAAAGCTATCCATGTATTTCTCTATCTGTAATCGTCGGGTGCTTTTTACCAAGTTATTAGCAGGTAAGAAAAATTCATCAACGGAAACATGAAGTAACGATACAAGGTCATAAAGAACTTGTATGCTGGGGTGTTGCCCTTTATTTTCAATATTAGTTAAGTACCGTGGGTCAATTTCAATCAATGCTCCCACTTGTTCACGAGTTAAACCTCGTTTCAATCGAGCTTCTTTAATGGCTAAACCAAAGGCTCTAAAATCATATTTATCTTCTTTTTTACGCATAGTAGACCACCTCTATACATTTTATTGTTCCTACTGAATTAAAAACAGGTATAGAAAAACGTGTTATATGGTTTATAGGTTTATATTTAATAAAAAGCACTACTAAACGCCAATAAAAAAAACCGTTATATGGTAGTGCTATTTAGGCTGTTAAAATATTGTATATTACTTCCAAATGGCGGTTTGTTGGAGGTCAACGTCGCCATGAAGTACATCATATACAATAAATTTCCTTACATTGGGTTCTTGTCAAAAAAAGTCGTCTATCTGCAATAGATAAGTACGTCCACCAATGTGGTTTTATAAATCATATAGATAGAATAACAGAAGCATGTAAACAGAGAAATAAATCTGTTTATATGCTTTTTTGGCTATTCAGAACTTTTTTACAAAGTTTATTTATCAGTAATGCAACAAATCCCCCTTTCACATTGGGACTAAGAGTGAAAGGAGATAAACGAGCAAGGCTCACTTCCTTTCCTAGACAGAAAGGGGGTGAGAAACATGAAACCATCTTCTTTTCAGACCACAATAGAAAATCAGTTTGACTATATCTGTAAACGTGCTATGGAAGACGAGCGAAAGAATTATATGCTTTATCTTTCAAGGATTGCAAAGCGTGAGGTGTCCTTTTCGGATGTTGGCGATTATCTTGTTAGCCAGTTTGCGACAACAGATAACTATTCAACTGACTTTCAGATTTTTACACTCAATGGGTTATCAGTAGGCGTTGAAAATGATTTGTTGAGTGAAGCATTACGTGAGTTGCCAGACAAGAAACGTGAAATTCTACTGCTGTTTTACTTTATGGACATGAGCGATTCAGAAATTGCAGACCTGTTGAAATTGAACCGTTCTACTGTCTATCGGCATAGAACCAGTGGACTAGCCTTAATTAAAAAGTTTATGGAGGAATTTGAAGAATGAAAACACAATATCCTATGATTCCCTTTCCTCTCATTGTAAAGGCAACAGATGGCGATACCGAAGCGATTAACCAGATTCTACATCATTACAGAGGGTACATAACGAAGCGTTCCCTACGACTTATGAAAGATGAATATGGCAATCAAAGTATGGTCGTTGATGAAGTCTTACGTGGAAGAATGGAAACCAGACTGATTACAAAGATTTTGTCATTTGAAATTAAGTAATATCCTCTCTCCTTTCGTGGAAGCGTGCTAAACCATTCCACGCTTCCCGAACAGGGAGGTTTGTTATTCCACCAAAGCATATTGAGCTTTCAATGTGTTTTGATAGGCTAACGAGCCATTGTTCTTTGAAAACTGAATAAAAGTAATCGAATACGTTTCGATAAGAAAAGAGCCAACGGAACTAACCGCCATGACCTATCTTATAAAGATAGCGAGCGATTCATGTTAGTGATCCGAGAAGCAATCTTTAGCAGGATTGCCTGCAACGACATTCTTATCGTGATAATGATACTCCCATACAGTCAATAGTCCGAGCGTGATAAAACCGTCGCAGGCAATGAGTATGGCTACATGAGAACCATGCAGGGGTGGAACTCCCGTGAGCTTTGCTAAAGCTGTTCGATTGCTGGTAAAACAACTTTTATGAAATCCAAATAAGTGATTTGGAAAGGAGGATTTTATGAAGCAGACTGACATTCCTATTTGGGAACGTTATACCCTAACCATTGAAGAAGCGTCAAAATATTTTCGTATTGGCGAAAACAAGCTACGACGCTTGGCAGAGGAAAATAAAAATGCAAATTGGCTGATTATGAATGGCAATCGTATTCAGATTAAACGAAAACAATTTGAAAAAATTATAGATACATTGGACGCAATCTAGCGTCGCCAAAGGGTCTTGTATATGATAAAATAGTATTAAGTCGTATCAAGGCTCTTTCCATAAAGGAAAGGAGCAAATGCCATGTCAGAAAAAAGACGTGACAATAAAGGTCGAATCTTAAAGACTGGAGAGAGCCAACGAAAAGACGGAAGATACTTATACAAATATATAGATTCATTTGGAGAACCGCAATTTGTTTACTCGTGGAAACTTGTGGCTACAGACCGAGTACCAGCAGGAAAGCGTGATTGTATCTCACTTAGAGAGAAAATCGCAGAGTTACAGAAAGACATTCATGATGGTATTGATGTTGTAGGAAAGAAAATGACACTCTGCCAGCTTTACGCAAAACAGAACGCTCAAAGACCAAAGGTTAGAAAAAACACTGAAACTGGACGCAAATATCTTATGGATATTTTGAAGAAAGACAAGTTAGGTGTAAGAAGTATTGACAGTATTAAGCCATCAGACGCTAAAGAATGGGCTATTAGAATGAGTGAAAATGGTTATGCTTATCAAACCATCAATAACTACAAACGTTCTTTAAAGGCTTCATTCTATATTGCTATACAAGATGATTGTGTTCGGAAGAATCCATTTGACTTTCAACTGAAAGCAGTTCTTGATGATGATACTGTCCCTAAGACCGTACTAACAGAAGAACAGGAAGAAAAACTGTTAGCCTTTGCAAAAGCTGATAAAACCTACAGCAAAAATTATGATGAAATTCTGATACTCTTAAAAACAGGTCTTCGTATTTCAGAGTTTGGTGGTTTGACACTTCCAGATTTAGATTTTGAGAATCGTCTTGTCAATATAGACCATCAGCTATTGAGAGATACTGAAATTGGGTACTACATTGAAACACCAAAGACCAAAAGTGGCGAACGTCAAGTTCCTATGGTTGAAGAAGCCTATCAAGCATTTAAGCGAGTGTTAGCGAATCGAAAGAATGATAAGCGTGTTGAGATTGATGGATATAGTGATTTCCTCTTTCTTAATAGAAAGAACTATCCAAAAGTGGCAAGTGATTACAACGGCATGATGAAAGGTCTTGTTAAGAAATACAATAAGTATAACGAGGATAAATTGCCACACATCACTCCACATAGTTTGCGACATACATTCTGTACCAACTATGCAAATGCAGGAATGAATCCAAAGGCATTACAGTACATTATGGGACATGCTAATATAGCCATGACGCTGAACTATTACGCACATGCAACATTCGATTCTGCAATGGCAGAAATGAAACGCTTGAATAAAGAGAAGCAACAGGAGCGTCTTGTTGCTTAGTAGTACAAATGAATTTACTACTTATTTACCACTTCTGACAGCTAAGACATGAGGAAATATGCAAAGAAACGTGAAGTATCTTCCTACAGTAAAAATACTCGAAAGCACATAGAATAAGGCTTTACGAGCATTTAAGAAAATATAAAAAGATAATTAGAAATTTATACTTTGTTTATATATAAAAATTTTACACATTTCTCTTGACAGGGCTTTCATTTAGATGTACAATGTATGTGTAGAAAAATTATATATAAAAATCTTACACATTAGAAAAGGAGGTTCCCCATGTACTTTCCAACATCCTCTGCCTTGATTGAATTTCTCATCTTGGCTGTACTGGAGCAGGATGATTCTTATGGTTATGAGATTAGCCAAACCATTAAGCTGATTGCTAATATCAAAGAATCTACACTCTATCCCATTCTCAAAAAATTGGAAGGCAATAGCTTTCTGACAACCTATTCTAGAGAGTTCCAAGGTCGCATGCGCAAATACTACTCCTTGACAAATGGTGGTATAGAACAGCTCGTGACCCTAAAAGATGAATGGGCACTCTATACAGACACCATTAATGGCATCATAGAAGGGAGTATCCGCCATGACAAGAACTGAATACCTGACTCAGCTAGAACTCTATCTCAAAAAACTGCCTCAGGCTGACCAAATTGAAGCCATGGACTATTTCAGGGAACTCTTTGACGATGCTGGAGTCGAAGGAGAAGAAGAACTCATCGCTAGCTTAGGAACTCCTAAGGAAGCAGCTCACGAAGTCCTCTCCAATCTTCTCGATAAAAAAATTAATGAGGCACCCGCTCAAAAAAATAACCGACAAATTTTGCATATCGCCTTGTTAGCTCTCCTTGCAGCACCCATCGGTATTCCTCTGGGAATCGCCATCCTCGTGTCCCTGTTCGCAATCCTTGTGGCAGCCTTGACTGTCATTCTAGCTTTCTTTGCGGTTTCCATACTTGGTATCATCGGCGGATTCCTATTTTTAGTTGAAAGTTTCACTGTTCTCGCCCAAGCCAAATCAGCCTTTATCTTAATTTTTGGTGCTGGTTTACTGGCTATCGGTGCTTCTTCACTAGTCTTACTAGGTATTTCCTATGTAGCCCGCTTCTTCGGTCTACTCATTGTTCGCCTGGTGCAATTTGTTCTCAAAAAAGGAAAGAGAGGTGACCAGCATGCGTAAATGGACAAAAGGATTTCTCATTTTTGGTGTGGTGACTACCATTATCGGCTTTATCCTGCTCTTTGTAGGGATCCAATCTGACGGGATTAAGAGTCTGCTTGCCATGTCCAAGGAGCCTGTCTATGATAGTCGGATGGAAGAGCTGACCTTTGGTAAGGAAGTCGAAAACCTAGAGATTACGCTCCACCAACACGCGCTCACCATCACAGACTCTTTGGATGATCAAATCCACATTTCTTACCATCCATCTCTTTCTGCTCACCATGATCTTATCACAAATCAGAACGATAAAACGCTGAGCCTCACTGATAAGAAACTGTCTGAAACTCCATTTCTCTCTTCTGGAATTGGCGGGATTCTCCATATCGCAAGCAACTACTCTCGTCGTTTTGAAGAAGTTATTCTCCAATTGCCAAAAGGGAGAACTCTAAAAGGAATCAACATCTCAGCAAATCGCGGTCAAACCAGTATCACCAATGCCAGCCTTGAAAATGCGACCCTCAATACCAATAATGGCTATCTCCTCCGAATTGAAGGAAGTCGTATCAAAAACAGTAGACTCACAACCCCTAATATCATTAATATCTTTGATACAGACCTTACAGATAGTCAGCTAGAGTCAACAGAACATCACTTCCACGCTGAAAATATCCAAGTACACGGTAAGGTGGAATTGGTGGCGAAAACAGACCTACAACTGCTACTTTCCGAAGAAGAAAAACAAAGAATCAACTTAGATCTTTCAACAAAACATGGTTCTATTCTTCATTTTGTGAGAGAAGGAAGACGTTCATTTAACAATAAAGAAAACAGAGATGAACATTTAAGCAATCCTTATAAAACAGAAAAAGCTGATGTGAAAGATCAACTCATAGCAAGGGCAGACCAATATATCTATCTACTCAAAGCAGAGGAACACGAGTCTTCTTCTAGAAATCGTTGACAAAAACGCTTACATCTGCTACTATGGAAGCATATTTATCTAACTAAAAAGGAGGTTCTACCATGAAACAAGAATGGTTTGAAAGTAA
Source organism: Streptococcus pseudopneumoniae (assembly GCF_001070815.1). Taxonomy (GTDB): domain Bacteria; phylum Bacillota; class Bacilli; order Lactobacillales; family Streptococcaceae; genus Streptococcus; species Streptococcus pseudopneumoniae_P. The sequence goes on from NZ_JVLX01000062.1 coordinate 48,984, forward strand.
TGATTTTGTAAAAACAACAAGCAAGAACAAGCCTGATGAACAGGCCCAAGATGTTGCAGACAAGGCTGAAGAAACGATAGCCGATCTCGATACACCAATTGAAAAAAATACTCAAGTAGAGGAGGAAGTCTGTCAAGCTGAAGTCGAACTTGAAAACCAGCAAGAAGAGAAAATTGAAACGCCTGAAGACAGTGAATCAAGAACAGAAATAGAAGAAAAGAAAGCATTAGATTCTACTGAAGAAGAGCAAGATCTTTCTGGGGAAACAGAAAAAGTCACTAAAGCTGAAGAGAGTCAAGAAGCACTTCCTCAGCAAAAAACAATCTTGAAAGAGCCACTTCTTATCAGTCAATCCTTAGAAAGTCCTTATATCCCCGACCAAGCTCCAAAATCTACGGATAAATGGAAAGAACAAGTGCTTGATTTTTGGTCTTGGCTAGTGGAAGCAATCAAATCTCCTACAAGCAGTCTTGAAACAAGTAGCACACACAGTTACACAGCCTTTCTTTTGCTCATTCTGTTTTCTGCATCTTCCTTTTTCTTTAGTATCTACCACATCAAACATGCTTACTATGGAAATATAGCAACTATGCATAATCACTTCCCTGAACAATTTGCTTCATTAAATCTCTTTTCAATTATCTCTATCCTAGTAGCAACAGCACTCTTCTTCTTTTCATTCCTCTTGGGTAGTTTCGTCGTGAGACGATTTATCTACCAAGAAAAGGACTGGACCCTAGAAAAAGTTCTCCAACAATATAGTCAACTCTTGGCAATTCCAATCTTCCTCACTGCCATTGCTAGTTTCTTTGCCTTCTTTGATAGCCTACGATTTACAGCTCTCTTGTGTGTGATTAGCATTGGGATCACTCTGCTTGCTAGCCTCCATATCATTACAAGACCTAGTCAAGCAAGTGAAGCCGACTCCTTCTATCAATTATTCTTGTCTGTCCTTGTGAACGGAGTTATTATCCTCCTCTTCTTTGTAGCTGAAGTGGCACTGATTGGGGATTATCTTCGTATCTTGGCCTTTCTTTAAACTTTAATCCTGTCTTTCATGGCAGGATTTTTCTATGTCAAAAAAGCAAGTCGATTGACCTGCTTCTGATTTACTCTTCTTATGCTAATGCTTTAAAATCTTGTCCTAGGATGGGTTGTATTTCTAATTGATTGGCATCTAGTTGGTGGTAAGATGCTGATGGTAATGACTCTAGGAATTTTGCATAGTCCAAGCGAGCGATAGCTTCATAGTCTTCTGGTTTAGAGCCATCTCCTGTGATTTGAACCAAGTCAATTTCCCACTGAACTTCCTTATCCACCAATTGCTCAATATAGGCTGCAGGTACAAATGGCTCTCTCGGTAAAACGGTCTTGACCCCTTGAGCCAGATGGTAAACACCGTGCACTTGTCCTTCTCCATCCTGATAGAAGGAAACTCTTGCAAAGTAGGCATCTGTCTCTTGAACTGCACGTACACGTGCTTCAAACTGTGCCAAACCATCTGCCTCTAAAAAGCTTTTCAAGTCTTCATGGCTAAAGAAAACAGGATTAAAAATTCCTTGGCAAATCGTAAAGCGGGCTGCAGTATCTGTCAGATGGGCTTGAATACTTGCTTGGAAATAAGCTTCAAAATCAAAACCATCTAGTCCTTCAATCTCAGTTCCTGTATAAGCAAGCAGAGCATCTAAAAATGACTTGATGATCTCCCAGTCTGTCTTCGTGAGTAGGTCAGGAAGATCGACACGGTAAGCCTTTTGACCGTCAGCATAACTGACCTTAAAAAGAAATTGTGATTGCCCCACTATCGCACACTCGATATACTCAAGACGGTTAAGAGGCTGACGGAGATAGACAGCATCATAGCTATGTGACTCCAAACCATCTACCAAGGCCAAGATGGACTTGGCAATCAAAATCTCTTGTTCTCCTAAAATGCTCTGTTTATTTGGAATAAAAAATGTTTTCGTCATAACTGGACTCCTTTGAAATCGTTTACATATAGTATACCTTATTTTCCTGAAAGATACAGAAACAAACTTTAGATTTTTGAGTAAAAAGCATAGAAAAACAGCCCCTAAGGACTGTTTAATCTTATACAGTAGCTGCTTGATCCAAGCTTTCACCGATAGCGGCTAGGCGCTCGACCACTTCAGCTTGTGTCAATTCATTTTCTGAAACATAGCGGTTACGTGGGTGAACACGGCACTCGTGTGAGCATCCACGAAGGTACTTGTCTTCATTTTCTTCTGATGTCAAGATACGACGGTTACAGAATGGATTTCCACAGTTGACATAACGTTCACATGGTGTTCCATCAAACCAGTCTTTCCCTACGATGGTTGGGTTGACATGGTTGACATCTACGGCAATACGCTCGTCAAAGACGTACATTTTCCCATCCCAAAGTTCACCTTGGACTTCTGGGTCTTTACCGTAAGTTGCAATTCCTCCGTGCAATTGGCCGACATCTTTGTAGCCTTCACGGACCATCCAGCCTGAGAATTTCTCACAGCGAACGCCACCTGTACAGTAAACCACGACACGTTTGTCCATGAATTTTTCCTTGTTGTCACGGACCCATTGTGGCAACTCACGGAAGTTGCGGATGTCTGGGCGGATAGCTCCACGGAAGTGTCCTAGGTCGTACTCATAATCGTTACGTGTGTCAAGAACCACTGTGTCTTCGTCAAGAAGGGCTTCTTTAAACTCTTTTGGAGACAAGTAAGCACCTGTTGTTTCAAGTGGGTTGATGTCGTTGTCAAAGTCGTTATCTTCCAAACCAAGGTGGACAATTTCTTTTTTGTAGCGAACAAACATCTTCTTGAAGGCTTGTTCATTTTCTTCGTCAATCTTGAACCAGAGGTCTTCCATGCCTGGGAGGCTGTGAACGTAGTCCATGTATTTTTGAGTTGTTTCATAATCACCTGAAACTGTTCCGTTAATTCCCTCGTCAGCGACTAGGATACGCCCTTTAAGGCCGATTGATTTACAGAAAGCCAAGTGGTCTGCAGCAAATTGCTCTGCATTTTCAATTGGAGTATAAAGGTAGTAAAGTAAGACACGAATATCTTTTGCCATAAGATTTGTTCTCTTTTCTATTCTTAAATTTTCAGAATTTTTCATCTAACTATACTAGTATACCTGCTTGAGAAAACGAATGCAATTTATTTGACTGGAAATTTTAGAAAGGAACATATCCCTGCACTTCATCAATAACCATAGCGAATAGCAGATAATTCTCTCATTTTTTTGATCTGCTCGGCTTGACTTTCTGACAAACTTAGCTTGTTATCAATCAATACGCGCGCAAGATCAACGTTCATTTGACTCAAAATAAATGGAGTAGAGGTCCCATCGTCCTCTAATCGGCTTTTATAACTCACTAACAAATTTTTCAAGGGAGTCAGTTGAGGCGTATCCTTTATATCTTCCAATAGATAATTTATGATAGTCATGGCTTCACAACGTCTTTCACTTCCTCCAGCAAACCATTTTAATGGTGTCATACTCATTTACCTCCTGAAATTCGTTTATAAATTGAAAAACTATCATTCCTAACTCTCGTACCAATATTTTACCCAAACACCCTCTGTAAAAAAGTCAGCAGAAATGGTAATGTTGCGAAAATATTATTAATCACATGCACCGCATAGGAAGGATAAATGCTCTTGGTATAGCGGGTCAAACTAGCAAAGATGATGCCAGATGTTGTAAAGACGAAGATATCTAACAAACTAGGCAGGCTTGAAAAATGAGGAAGAGCAAATAAAATTGACGGAAGAAGCAAATCAAGGCCAAATCTCGAATGCTTAAAAAAGGCGTGTTGCAGTAATCCTCTATAGATTAGCTCTTCCATAAGTGGAGTCAGAAAGAACAAAGTTATATAGATACCTAGCTCAGCAAAGTTGGTCCCACTATAACCGATCAATACAGCCCAACCTTCAGCAGTTGACTGAACATGTTTAGCTGTCTGAACGTTAAAAGAGATCTGGAGCACTACCACTAGTACTGTCAAAATCGAATACCAAAGCCATTTTTTTCTCGGAATGCGAAAAAGATAACCATGGCCTGTCTTAACCAGAATCCAAATCATGACTCCGCTAAATAGCAAACTCAAGAGATTTTGAATCCAGACGAAATTGCCAATCTGGGAAGAAAATTGCCAATAATTTTGAACAATAAGCGTCATCTGAGAAAGACCAAATACGAAAAATAAGTAAGAGAAGACTGCACTTATTTTGAATAGAAGTTGATACTTTTTCATGTGAACCCTCCTTTGTAAACTCGAGACATCTCTAATATAAGCTATATTTTCCTAAATCCTTACCCCAAATCCTAAATGGTGCTTAAGATTTCCTGAATGGTTAAATAGTGATAAAATAACATAGATATCTATGCTCTCGTTTCAAAAAATCACTGCCTCCCCCAGATAGGCCTGAGGAAAACAGTGATTCAATTTTTAGGAATTAGGAATGAATACACGAAATCAATTGATCTTATGATTTTTTGTTTTTCAAGAATTCATCGTATTGTTTTTGCATTTCGTTCAATACTTTATCGTAAGCACCTTCAGATTTCAATTTTTCCATCAATTCTGGAATAGCTTTGTCTGGGTCTACAGTACCAGTGTTGATAGCTGTATCGAATTGTTGCATTGTATTAGAGATCGCAGAGATTTCAGATTTCACATTGTCAGTGTTAAAGATGAATCCAAGAGCTGGAGATTCTTTAGCTTCTGCCAATTGTTTCTTAGAATCTTCGATTTGTTGGTCTGTAACGTTTTCGTTGATGTAAAGAATCCAGTTGTTACCAGTGTTCCATCCACCCATGTGAGTGTTTCCTTTGTAGCCATCAAGAACTTTAACACGGTTTTCTTTACCTGGAATTTTTTCCCAGTTCTTGCCTTCTGGACCATAAACAAGACCGTTCAAGAGTTCTGGGTTAGTGTTCAAGAGGTTCAACACTTCCATTGATTTTTCTTTGTTCTTAGAGTTGTTTGAGATGACAAAGTTAGCAACTTGTGTTGTTTGGTTTTTCTTGATGAAGTTAGTGATTGGTTTGATTTGGATATCTTTGTTCGCAACACGTGAAAGCAAGCTGTTACCGTAGTCAGCTGGTCCTACTGTTTCTTCACGAACGAACCAAGTATCTTGTTGAAGGTCAAATGAAGTATCGCTTGTTGCTACGTCTTTTGGAATGTATCCAGCTTCATAGAATTTGTGAAGAGTCTTCAAGTGTTCTTTAAAACGAGGCACTTCGTAACGGTTTACGATCTTAGTAGTGTCTCCTTCAAGGTCGATAACGAATGGAAGTCCATTTGGAACTGGGTAGTCAAAGTTATCAGATGGGATGAAGTTCTTAGTAACCGCAAATGGCACTACATCTGGAGCTTTTTCTTTGATTTGTTTCAAGACTGGTTCAAGTGTTTCATATGAAGTGACACCTGAAATATCGATACCATATTTAGCAAGAAGAGTTCCGTTGAAGGCGAAGTTTTGAGATGATGCAACGTTGGCTGCAACTGGAACTGCGTAAATTTTACCGTTAATGCTGTTACCTTTGATGTAAGCTGGGTCAAGTGCTTTGTAAAGTTCTGCCCCTTCTTTCTTATACAAGTCAGTCAAGTCAGCATAAGCACCTTTTTGAGCATTTACAACATAGTTAGATGCAAAGGCGATATCATAGTTTTCACCAGATGATGTGATAACTGACATTTTCTTATCATAATCACCCCATCCAAGATATTGGATATCCAATTTAGCACCAACTTTTTCTCCGATGATTTTGTTGGCATTTTCTAGCAATTCATCCAAGTTATCTGGTTTGTCACCGATTTGGTACATTTTGATAACAGTCTTATCACCTGAAGCTGAGTCAGCAGCTTTCTTGTTACCTGAAAGGTTTCCACAAGCAGCGAGACCAGCAGCCAAAGCGACTACGCTAGCAGATGCAAAAGCATATTTTTTCCAGTTTTTCATGACAAAAACTCCTTTTTTTATTTTTAAACTTATAAACAATGTAATGATCTTATACTCAATGAAAATCAAAGAGCAAACTAGGAAACTAGCTGCAGGCTGTACTTGGGTACGGCAAGGCGACGTTGACGCGGTTTGAAGAGATTTTCGAAGAGTATTAACTTAACGCAAGGGAAGTTTGGAAACGAGAAATATTCTTCTCAATAAGCACTATTCTTTCACGCCACCGATAGTCAAACCTTTTACAAAGTAGCGTTGGAAGAATGGATACAAAATCGCGATTGGAAGGGTTGCAACTACAACCATGGCCATACGTCCTGTTTCTTTTGGTAGAGCAACTCCCAGTTGACCAGATAGGCCGACTGCTTTGGCGATGTAGTCCATATTTTGCTGGATTTGCATGAGCAAATATTGCAATGGATACAAGTTGTCACTCTTGATATAGAGGAGGGCGTTGAACCAGTCGTTCCAGAAACCAAGAGCTGTCAAGAGCGTGATGGTCGCGATACCTGGTAGTGACAATGGCAAACAGATTTGGAAGAAGATCCGGGCTTCACTAGCACCATCGATACGAGCGGATTCTAGAATTGCTTCTGGAATGGTCTTCTTAAAGAAGGAACGCATCAAGATGATGTTAAATGGAGAGAGAAGCATCGGAACAATCAAGGCCCAAACTGTATCACCAAGTTGAAGTAAACGAGTTACCACGATATAGCCTGGTACCAAACCAGCGTTGAACAACATACTAAGAAGGGCAAAAATCGTAAAGAATCTGCGATACTTAAAGGTTGTCCGTGAGATGGCGTAGGCATAAGTTGTTGTGATAAAAACGTTTGTGATAGTCCCCACCACTGTTACAAAAACTGAGATGAAGAGGGCTTGGAGAATTTTATCCTTAAATTGTGCCAAGAACTCAAAACCGTCTAATCCAAATTGAGATGGGAAGAAGCTATATCCATTTTGGAGGATACTCTTTTCATCTGTCACCGAAATAACAATAACGAATACGAAGGGTAGGATACAAGAGAGGGCAATCAAACCAGAAATGGTACTAAAGAAGATATCTGCTTTCTTACTGAAGGAGTGAATGCCGACATTATCAATTTTTTCTTTTTTAATTTTCTTTTCTGCCATATTCTCCTCCTTTCTAGAACAAGGCTGAGTTTGGATCAACTCGTCTTGCAAGTAAGTTTGATAGGATAACCAAAATCAAGCCGACTACTGATTGGTAGAGACCTGCTGCTGAAGCCATCCCGATATCCGCTGTCTGAGTCAAACCATTATAAACATATACGTCCAAGACGTTGGTTACGTTATAAAGCTGACCAGCATTGTGGGGGATTTGATAGAAGAGACCGAAGTCTGCACGGAAGATATTTCCGACTGCAAGGATGGTCAATACAGTCACCAACGGTGTCAACTGAGGAATGGTTACATTGCGAATTCGTTGCCATTTGCTGGCTCCGTCCACTGTTGCTGCTTCGTAGTAGGTTGGATCAATTCCCATGATTGTTGCATAGTACATGACACTGCTATATCCAAAGCCTTTCCAAATACCTAGGAAAAGTAGGAGATATGGCCAGATACCCAAATCAGCGTAGAAATTGATTTCCTTCATTCCAATAGATTCTAGGAAATGGTTGAATACCCCTTTATCAATGTTTAGGAAGGCATCTGTAAAGAAACTGATGATAACCCAAGACAAGAAGTAAGGGAACAACATAGAAGTTTGGAAAATCTTAACCATTCTCTTAGAACGGAGTTCACTGAGGATGATAGCAATCCCTACAGATACAATCAAACCGATAAAGATAAAGCCGAGATTGTAGAGGACAGTATTTCGTGTGATAATAAAGGCATCTTTTGAACTAAACAAGAATCTGAAATTATCGAGTCCGACCCATTTACTATTCACGATACTATCTATAAATCCATTACTGGTCATGTGGTAGTCTTTAAAGGCAACCACGTTCCCAAATACTGGAATGTAGAAGAATAGAGTCAACCAGAGTGCCCCTGGCAAAACCATTAAGAGAAAGATCCAGTTGTCTCTCAAGGTTTTTGAAAACTTATTCATAATTTCCTCCCTTTTTTATTTTGATATCCATCTAAAAATTCCTTTTTAGACTTTTGATAACGATTACATTATTAGTATACTCCTATTTGCAGATGAGGTTAAACTCCTAATTATAGAAAAAACTCCACAAATTATGTAGCAGATTTAAAACTTTATCACCACTATCAAACAAATGTCCTAAATCAATTGTTTATTTTATCTCTATTAGCCCAGTGATGGCGTCACTCTGTTATAACCGTCCAATAACGAAGTATATTGAAAAATCTCCAGACTAGAGAACTCACGGATAGTTCCTAATCTGGAGATTTTTAATATGTTATTAGGCGTTTGCTTTCAACTTAGCAATAACCTCTTTAAGATTATCAATCAACTCTGCTTCAGTATGCTCAGAGCCTTTTTCATCTGCCAAGAAGGAAACTGCTTTTTGAAGTTCTTCTTGAGAGTTTTCAAGGACATCCTTATCTACTGTTTCAAGGTTTGAGTCTTTAAGAAGTTTACTTAATTCCTTGGCTAATTTCTCGAGTTCTGATTCTTTGTTGCGACGAGCTAGGAGGAAGAAGAGGAGACCTAAAAGCACTAGGATACTTGCTGCAATAATCCCTACTGGGACTTGAGTTGGGACTACAGGCTTATCTGCTTCTGGTGCTGACTCAGAAACTTTTTGTTCTCCAGCCTTCGTTGCTGACTGACTTTCCTTAATGGACTCTAGGGAAGCAATCGCATCTTTGACTGTTTGCAAGATATGGCGTAAACCTTGCTCTGTCAAACTATCATCTGCAAGAGCTTTCTTAGCCTCTGCCAAAACCAGACGTGCTGAATCTGTAATAGGATTTGATACAGCTATCAACGATCTCAAAAGATTTTCTAAGGTTTGAGTCTGCTTATTTAGTTCTGACTTGTCTAAAGTTCCTTGACCCTGAGTTGCTGAACGAACAGTATCGTCTTCTCTATTCGCTGTATTTGCACTAGGTTCCGTAGTTGTCACTGGAGCTACAGACGAACGAGCAGTGGTTGTTGAGCCACTGTCAGTGCTTCGTCCATCTTGTCCAGAATTTGCTTGCCCACTATCTGATGGACTTGTTGGAACAGAAGGACTTGCTGGTTCTGTAGTGTTCACATTCCCAGAATTTCCAGGTTGATTATTAGGAACCGGAGTCTGAGTTTTTCCATTGTCTGGCACTGGGATAGGACGAGGAAGTGGAGCCGGTCTATATATAGGCATTTGCGCACTACCTTTACCACTCAAGTCACTATTGCCTTGTTTAGATTTCGCAGTAACGTTTGAACCAGCCACTACAGCTGTATGAGATACTGTAACTTCACCAGTTTGAGCATTGATGCTGACTCCTGCTGGTGTTTCGTCTAAGCTCCATGTGCCATCTTGACCCTTACTTGCTGTCAGTTTCTTCGCACCACCATCAGTCGTAAGACCAATTTCAACTTTATCCGCTTCTCCTACTGGTTTCACAGATACGCTAGCTGTTGGCTCATCTGCTGTCACAGTTGGTTGGCTTGGGGT